>JAUWVD010000009.1 GCA_030617585.1 Candidatus Methanophagales archaeon | reverse complement strand
GTTGCACCTATTTGATTTAAGCATGATTGGAAGCTCGCCGATAGCTACCTCCTCCTCATCCCGCACTATTTCTATCTCGCCACTTTCATATTTCTTCACGAGCTGCATATCCAAAATAATAGGCGCGGAATAGTTCAGATTCCTTAATCTTGCTTGGGAAGGGAAAACATCCTCATAAGAACCATCTGCCTCCCTCGCCTTAGGTATGCCCACAGTTATCTTACCAAACTTTACACCCAGTTTATACTTCCCCTTTTCTTCATCTTCGCCGCTAATAGATGTTTCAGTATACGGGAGCTCCTCAATTATCCTTTGTATACCCTCATCGAGGAAGTAATTGAACGAATCGAGCTGATGCTGTACTATTTTTTCCCTTTTTAAATATGCTTTTGAAAAGACACTTCGATCTAACATTCCATTCACCCTTTCACTCTATAATCAGTCGAAAAGATAAAGCTTTTCCCGCTGTTCTACTTTGTCTTGTTATCTCCACGACATCTCCAACTTTTGCACCTAGTCCATTTATAGCGGGATCGGATACTTTTATCTTAGGCAGTTGTACCCGCTTTATTTTGTACTTATCTAAAAGTTCTTTCACTTCGCTTTCGTCTATTACTACGTGTTCCGGCACTAACTCATGTTCAAGTATAGATAACGTCCCCTTTTTCATTTCTACTAACGGGCTCGACGGGATTTGAACCCGCGACCGACGGGTTAAAAGCCCGCTGCTCTACCTTTCTGAGCTACGAGCCCTTCTGCTCCATGTATTAGAAACTTTTTTAACATCACAAGAGCAGCCTCAGCCGCCTTGCGCTTGTTCCCTCCTCTATCGCCGTGGAAGATATGCCTCTCATGATATATGTAATCCTTTGTTGCCAAGGCTATATAAACTAATCCAACCGGCTTGTCCGGCGTTCCCCCTGTGGGTCCTGCAATGCCCGTGGTAGCAATACCAATGTCGCCATCCAGTAGCGCCCTTACACCTTCCGCCATTGCCCGCGCACATTCCGCACTTACCGCACCCTTATCCGCCAATAGCGCATCATGCACAAGCAAAATTTGCGCCTTTACTTCGTTTGTATAAGCGATCACGCCACCTTTGTAATAGTCCGAGCTGCCCGAGATGTTTGTTATCCTATGGGACACCAGTCCACCAGTGCAAGATTCGGCAGTAGCTAAACTGAGTTCCCTTTTTCGTAACATATCCCCTATCTCTTCTTCTATCATTTACCGACTATCCCTTATTCTTCTATACCATACCTTATCTTCACAGCTACACCATGCTCAAAGATTTTCATCTCATCACAGGATAACATAGCCTTTCCCGTTGCAAGTAGTCTGTCCTTTTCATCTACCACTATAAGTTCATCATAAGCCCTTATCTCAGAATCTGCATCTATTACATGTTTGCAAAATGCAGTTCCACCCTTTTTTATGAATTCGCTACTCTCTTCATTCATAACAACCCTCAGTCCAGGATATTTTATGAATCGATGCAGTCTTTTTGCACCTTCTATGCTCAGCGTCAGCAGCCCGTCAGAACTCCTCAGTGTGGATACTCTTTTCCCATTATCCAGTATCTGAGATATTCTCCTTGTCCTTGAGAGGGTAAATACTACGCTGTCCGGGAACAAGATGTTGCCGGTACCCCATCCAAACTGAAAATCAGCAATGATCCTTGCCCTTCTATGCAGGTTGTTCATGTTCTCTTCCGCCGTATTATTCCATTATAGTTATCAAATCCAAACAAGATTTAGAACAAAAGACAGTTACATAATTAATCTTTGTAGATGGTAAAGAAGAGGGGTAGAAGGATAGGGGACATCGCATTGCAGCGGATAGTGCGGCTCTTCGAACTAGCAGAAGCGGATGCGAGAAAGGATGGAAGAAACAGAAGTGATAGATATGTGCAGCTTGCCCGTTTGATTGGGATGCGTTATCGAGTACGAATACCATCACAGTTGAAGATGCGGATTTGTAAAGGCTGTTATACGTATTTAATCCCAGGGAAGAATGCACGCGTTCGTCTCGGGGGCGAGTATATTACAACAACGTGTTTGAAATGTGGGCAGCAAATGCGGCACCCGTATAAAGCGCCTCGAGCGCCTTCGCCGAGAAGAAAATAGGTCTTTGATGTATAGTTATAGGATTTGTATTAAACAGGCGGAAGGGGAAAAATCCGTGTGATCTTGAGGTTAGCTTAGCTGATAGACTCTCCCTTCCCCCCTTCATCAGTCTCTTGCGCTCTTATTCGCTTCGAAATAATAAATGCGAAGATCAGCATACCCAGGGAATTGGCGAAAATCATGGGCACACTGATAGTTTCAACAACTCTAACCGCTGCGGAATAGGGCTGCGCAAGGAGAAGTATCAGTATCATGTGAAAGAATTCCATAAGGGCTGCAAAGACCACTGCCCCAAGAACACCAATAAACTTCCCCTTTCTTAATACATAAATAATACCGCCAAATAGACCCGCAAAGATCGTGGCGAGTGAGCAAGGGAGACTTGTAAGACCACCTAAGAAATACCGATGCACGCCACCAATCAGGCCCGCGCCCAATCCGATCACAGGTCCACCAATTAACCCTGCAATCATCGGTCCGAGGTCTCTAACATTTGCAATCGCGCCAAATACATCTATTCCTGAGTACGTTCCGAATATAGAGACTGCTCCGAAGACCAAGATTAGAATAGTGCAATTTAAAAGCGTGAATTTTTTGTTTCTAATCTCATCGAAATATTTGGTGCGGGCGATGAGATAAGCGATTACCACGATTACGCACATCTCCCCAACCAGCGTCAATAAAAGTTTGATTATAGGATACATCTTCCTTCTTCTTTTTGTAGTTTTTTATCTTATATCTGTTATCCCTATGGGATCTAAAAAGCTTTTTGGGGTACGTACTTGTAACTTGACTTTTAGAGATAATAGTGAGCCTCTGGAAGCATGTCTAAACAACCTTTAATAACAAATTCAGTCATCAATTCTGCCCCTTTTTCCCACAATTTTTGTTATAATCATCTAAAGCACATTTGAGCCCATTTTATCGGACATAGCAAAAGGGGCGCATAAAACTCTCCATATGTTTAACGAAGCGCTTAAGAAAGCTCAAATGAAGGTAATTAAATATGTGTCTCGCTTTAAGACGCCAAAAGCATCGACCCATACGACCTCCTACTGCCTTCAGTAGTAGCCAAATTAAAGCCTTAGACAAATTTTTAGTGTAAAAGAGGAAAAATTAGGAGAATAAGAGTAAATTAGAGTGTTGTGGTGGGCGATTCCAGAGGCTCTAGTTTCAATCCCCTCTTACAATTCCATTCATTATATCAAAAGCGTGCTTCAAATTAGCTAAGCTCGTAGCATACGATATTCGCACATGATTTTTACCACGACTTCCAAAGGTAGATCCCGACGTGACAATTACCCGTTTCCGCTTCAAAGACTCCACAAATTCATGCTCATCGCTCACTCGGGGGAAGATATAAAATGCGCCTTTTGGTATCTTGAACTTCATACCCATATCATGAAGAGCGTCAACAGCGAAATCCCTTCTCCTTTTGAACTCGCTTCTCATATCTACCACGCAGTCTTGAGGGCCTGCAATAGCGGCCAACGCCGCTTTCTGCGATATCGATGATGCACACGCTTGGACATATTGATGCACCTTCAGCATTTGCTCCGTGTACTCGCTGCGAGCGGCAACATAACCCAATCGAAAGCCGGTCATTGCGTATGTCTTTGAGACGGCATTTACCGTGATGACATCGTCAGAGAATCTCGCGGGGCTTATGTGCTTCAGGTCATCGTATATAAGCTGCTCATAGACCTCATCAGAAATGATAGTTACATGATGGTCATGGGCGATGTCAACAAGCGCTTTTATGTTCTCCTCGCTTTCCACAGCGCCCGTAGGATTAGCAGGTGAATTTATTATGAGTGCCTTTGTCTTATTGGTGATTCTCTCTTTTACCGCTTCCGCGGAGATCGAAAAGTCGTCACTTAAAGGGACCCCTATCGGTTTCCCTTCGGCCAGTTCCGTCAGTGCGGCGAAAGAGACAAACCCGGGATTCGGGATTAGCACTTCATCCCCCCTTTCAACGACTGAATGGATAGCGATATGTAACGCTTCACTCGCGCCGGATGTAACTATCATCTCATCAGAGCTAAAAGCGAGGTTATTATCACGGTAGAGTTTAGCGCTTATCGCCTCTCTCAGTTCGTCTATACCCTTATTTGATGTATAAGAGGTGAATCCGGACTTTAATGCCTGCACAGCAGCGATTTTTACGTGCTCCGGGGTATCAAAGTCGGGCTCACCGAGTCCGAGGTTGAAAAAATCACCGGACAAAGCTTCAAATGCCTTCCTTATACCCGAAATCTCTATGTTTTTTATACGTCCCGCAAATTTGCTTCTCATTTTCTTCTACCAAAAAAAAGAAAGCTTTACCAAAGAAATAATTATACTATGAAAATGGTAAGAGATGCTAAAAATATTTGAATACCTTTCGAGCTACTGTCAGGAGCATAAGGTAATATCAGAAGGAGAACTCGCGTTGAAGATAAGCGAGTGTGTAAATACGCTAAGCGATGCCGATAGGGAAGAGATAGCGAGTAAATTTGGCGGTGATCTGGAAGAGATGATCTTCAAGAGCATAACGAGCGAAGAGAAACTTTCAGTTTTCTCTCCTGACATGCATACCCGGATAAACTATCAGGGCGAGATATTTTACTGCTTGCCAACACATGGATATATGAGTGAGGAACTGGAAGGCGCGTTTTTACGTTGGGCGAAGATAA
Organism: Candidatus Methanophagales archaeon; assembly: GCA_030617585.1. Taxonomy (GTDB): domain Archaea; phylum Halobacteriota; class Syntropharchaeia; order Alkanophagales; family Methanospirareceae; genus Methanophaga. Next base: position 9,250 of record JAUWVD010000009.1, on the reverse strand, counting down.
GAAGCCCTATAAGTGCGCTAAAAAGCGTGGTAATATCGTTTTTGGAACGCTGTGGGTATCAGATAAACGAAGGTGGTGGTGAAGGAGGGCATATTGAGTTGATAGCGGTGAAAAATAACGATGAACTCAGAAGCATACACATCTTTGTTTTACCTTCGATTACGTTTGTGCCACATTTTGTCGACGAGCGCCAATTAGAGCGGTCAGAAGCCGGGGAAGAGGTGGTGATCGTTGTTCCAACAGAGAAGACACCCGCACCTTTTATCTCGTTCTTCCGGGGGCATGACGTTAGTGACGCGATGATATGGGTTGCCGATGTGGGGAAGTCTACAATAGACCCATTTATAGGTATTCCCACGGATGAAGCAATAGAGGATAATTTCGCGAATCCTGAACAGGCGCGTAGAGCAGTAAGTATCTGGATGCAGAAGATGCACTTCATCGAGTTATGATGTGATGAGATGTTATGTGATGTGACAAAGATTTTGGTAAAGCTTTTTGGTTGCAAAACGGTTTATCAGAAACTATGCCAAAGTGGGAGATCCATAATAAATGGGCGGCGAAGATGGAGCTAACCAGAGAAATCACAGACTTTGTGAATCATTTAAGTGACTTCCCAGAAAAGAGCCAGGAGTTTATAGTGTTCTGTGAGCGTGAGGGAGAAGAAATAATCATACAGTTAGCGAAGAGCCATGATTTTAAAATGATAATGAAAATCCCCAAGTATCTTCAGATACTATTTATGCGAGAAAAAGGGAGCGAATACGTGAAGGCATGGTATTTGCATTATGTCCTGGATTATATAAGGATGGCACCGGCGCTAACCGCGGAAGAGGTATTAAAAAGGACAGAAGACCGATTTGAACCATGTCAGGAATTAGAAGCGATAAAAGGATTTGTGATAGAAAACGCAGATGAGGTCGTATATGATTGCAGGTTGTAGCGTTCATATTCGCTTCGCTTTTTAGCGGCCTTGCACCTTCGGGTAAAAACGAGGGAGGGCGACAAAACATGTGGGCTACTGCTCATGTCAGGGGTCACCAAAAACAACAGTCTATTTCATTACTCTCCCTTCTAATGAAAGCGACAACCTCACTGTTACTGACATCTTTGTGTGCGGACAATGCAAAATAATTGTATATACTCTCATTAACATGCGGAAAAAGTAAGCTCCACACCCTTGATGTATTTCGCTACCGGGCTATTCAATGCGGATGGCTGTGTTGAAGTCACTGGCAGCCACCTCGAGAAGAAATGGAATGGCTTCAAGTCCTGTGTTTGCTCGGAATACTGTAAGTTTCGGGATGATAATTTTATTAAATTCTAAACTTACTTTTAGAATGATGAAGGCGGATAAAGCCAAATTTAAAGAAAAACTCTTAGGACATCTAAGCCAATATCTTTGCGATATTCAAGATTCTGATGGTAACTGGACAGTAAAAGGCTTTATTGATATTTTTAAGAATATTTATACGATTTCTCTCGATATTGCAGAACTCACAAGGATTCTCTCTGTGATAAAGGATATTGAATTACCAAAACCGCCTTATCGTAATATAAAGGAGTATTTTGAGTATAAACAAGGCGCAAAAAGTGATAAAAATGATTGAGACGACATCCCAATTAACGCTTATGGGTGAGTTAATTAAGCCTTATACTCTCCCCACAACCCGATATCAAGGGAGCAAAGCAAAGATAGTCGAGTGGATTTGGGATAATATAAACGAGATTGAATTTGAAAGTGCCTTAGATGCGTTCGGTGGAACAGGGATAGTAGGCTATTTCTTGAAAATTAAAGGTAAACAGGTTTTTTATAACGACATACTAAACTCTAATTATTACATCGGCACTGCTTTGATAGAGAACGATGCAATAAGATTATCAGAGAATGACATAGACTTTTTACTGCAACCTCATCGTGACACCGATTATCCCTCCTTCATCCAAGATACATTCGCCGATATTTACTATACTAATGAGGAGAACAGATGGCTTGATATGGTTATCTGGAACATCGAAAATTTGGATGACTTTTACAAGCGCACACTGGCTTATTATGCTTTATTTCAATCCTGCATTATAAAACGCCCCTACAATCTTTTCCATCGAAAAAACCTTTACATGCGTACTTCAAATGTTAAACGGAGCTTTGGCAACAAAACAACATGGGATACACCATTTGAAGAGCATTTCTTGAATTTCGTAAGAGAAGTGAACGGGTGTGTCTTTTCTAACGGAAAGGAAAACAAGGCATTAAATCTTGATGTATTCGATATTGAGGGCGATTTTGACCTTGTCTATATTGATACACCCTACATATCGAAAGCAGGCGTTGGCGTGGATTACCTGGACTTTTATCATTTCCTTGAAGGTATTGTAAATTATCCGAAATGGGAGGATATGATTGACTACCGGAGCAAACACAGGAGGATAAAGCATAATAAACCTGTTTGGTGTGATAAAAACAAAATTTACACTGCATTTAGCAATCTATTTAAGAAATTCCAAGATGCTGCTATTGTTGTTTCATACAGGTCAGATGGCATACCACCTATTACAGACTTGAAAAGAATTTTAAGGAAGTATAAGCCAGTAGTAAGAGAAGAGCGATATAGTGGATACAAGTACGTGCTCAGTAATAACAATTCTGAGGAGTGCTTGTTGTTGGGATTAGATGGGAAAGGTTAAAAAAAATGATAGTAGACAAAACAGCATATCGCGCAAACGATATAAGAGGTATAGCAGACACCCAGCTCAGTGACGACTTCTGCACCCTGGCCGGGCTGGCATATGTAGAGCTACTGCGCAAACACCGTGGTAAAGAGCCGCAAGAGCTAAGAGTGGTTATGGGCAAGGACGTCAGAAACAGCTCGCCGCGATTGAAAACCGTCTTTACTGACGCTCTTATGAGCAAAGGTGTCCATGTCATAGACATAGCACCAGCGGAAAAGGTGAGCTCCACACCACTAATGTATTTCGCGACCTGGTTATTCAATGCGGATGGCGGCGTGGAAGTCACTGGCAGCCACCTTGACAAGGAATGGAACGGATTCAAGCCATGTGTTGGCACAGAAAGCGCCACGGAGGACCAAATACGGGAGATGTACCAAACGGCGAAGCAGCTTGAAGTGGGATTCAAACCACACGTAAGCAGTGTTAAAGGCAAGCTTGAAGTGGTGGACGTACTGAAGGATTATCATGCGATGATAGTTGCGAACGTTGTACTGCGCGAGCGATGGGAAAAGCTGGCATCAAATGCCCTCTCGGAAAAGAGTTCATTAAGAGCCGCACTTGCCATCGCGGAACAAGAGGTAGAAAAGCTACCGGCGGTCAAAAGTAAGCCGTTGACCAGCTTAAGAATCGTTTATGACGCCGGAAATGGAACTACGGGGGTGATCGCACCACCGATATTCCGCGATTTGGGTGCCGAAGTATTCGAACTCTATTCAGAGCCGGACGGTAATTTCCCTAATCATCTGCCTGATCCAACGATCCCGCGGTTCTTGGAAGATTTACATGCCGAAGTAGCGCGCAAAAACGCGCATATTGGGCTGGCTTCCGACTGTGACGGTGACCGGGCAGGTGCAATATCTCCGACTGGAAAGATGATAATCGGCGAGCAGATCCTCGCTCTGCTCTGCAAGCACATCCTAAAGGAGCATCATCATGCAAAAATCGTTTACGATACAAAATGCTCTGATGCGATACGAGAGATAATCATGGAGAATGAGGGCGTGCCAATAGAGTGGAAAACGGGGTTTTCGTTTATCAAATCGAAGATGGAAGAGCTAAATGCAGTTGCAGGTGGTGAGATGTCAGGCCATGTGTATTTCGCGAAGAATAATCGTGCAGACGATGCGGTATTCGCATTTTCCGAGCTTTTACTGCTTACCGCCAAGGAATCAGAGACTAAAAGCGACGTAAAAGTGGTGGATGTACTGCTTGCGGACTTCTTGAAGAGATACGTGAACACGCCGGAGATACGGATCCCTGTAGTGAGCGATGAAGAGAAAGGGCGTGTTTGCGATGCCGTGGAGGACTATTATCGTGAGCTTGCTACAACTAACCCTGAGCTATATAAACGAAGGATAGACGAGAGTGGTAATGATATAGACGGTGTGAAGATCGAGTTTGTGAAGGAGAACGGATGGGCGCTTGTACGCCACTCGAACACATCGCCGGTGATAATCCTACGGATGGAGGCGCGGCACGAGGAGGGACTCAGGAAGATAGAAGAGCATGTATTGAGCAAATTCGCAGAGTTCAAAACCGTTGATCTGAACGCGGACGATTATGTCAGAGCGATAATGCAAAGAGTACCAAATCCCAAATCCCTAACCCCTGAAACCTAAATGAACCAAGAAGAGAAAATAAAATATATCGAGCATCCCTCGGATGTCGGATTCGAGGTGTATGGCGACACGTTAGAGGAGCTTTATGCTAATGCCGCTATTGCCATGTACAGCCTCATGACCGATGTAGACGAAATAGAGGGGGATGAGGAGCGAGAAATAGAGATAAACTCCGAAGACTTTCAGAGCTTGATGTTCGATTGGCTGGACGAGCTGATTTTTTTGTTCGACTCGGAATCACTGGTCATGAAAAAATTTGATATTGCCGTGAACAAAACCAATTTTAGTATATGTGGGAATTGCAAAGGCGGTAAATTCGACCCCTCAAAACATGAATCCGGCATAATAATAAAAGCTGTTACATATAACATGATGCAGATAAAGAAGAATGAGGTTTGGAGTGCAAGGGTAGTTTTAGATGTCTAAAAACCCTTTTTCTAAAGAAAAAGGCTTTACCGAAAAAGGCTTACGCAGCAAACTTTTTTTTCAAAAAAAGTTTGATCAAAAAAAACATGTTCCTTTGATATCACTCAACTTTCACTATAAGTTGTGAAGATGCAAGTCAAACGGATCACCCATCACCCATCACCGAACGACCCTAGCCCGCCTCAACCAGTCTATATCGGATCGATACAAATCACGTATATCTGTCAGCCCCAAACTAAGCATAGCTAATCGGCCAATACCAAGCCCCCATGCCAAAACCGGATATTGCACGCCTATTGGATTCGTTACCTCTTCTCGGAATATACCTGCACCACCCAGTTCTATCCAGCCTCGCTCGGGCATATAAACCTCCACCTCCACTGACGGCTCGGTATAAGGGAAATAACCCGGTCGGAACCGTATAGAGGGAAAACCCATCTTATTGTAGAATGTAGCGAGATAGCCAAGCAAGTGGCTGAATGTTACGCCCTTGTCCATGACAATGCCCTCCAATTGGTCGAATTCCGGTATGTGCGTTGGATCAATAGTCTCACGACGATAAACTCGGTCAATGCAGAAGACCTTAACCGGCGGCTTGGGATGCGATGCCAGATACTTCAACGTAACAGCAGTGGTATGCGTTCTCAGCAATATCTCCTCTCCTAACTCGCTTTCCCAGTTGCCACCCCAGCCGGTGGAATTTAACGAGCCACCATGCTCGTGCATCTGCTTCACATTCTCTATCAATTCTTCGGGTGCGTCTATAGGCCTTCTTCTCGCCAGATAGAAGGTGTCCTGCATCTCTCGCGCTGGATGGTCCTGCGGTACAAATAAGGCATCGAAATTCCAAAACGCGCTCTGAGCAAGTTCGCCTTTTATCTCTACGAACCCCATCTCAGTGAAAATCCGTCTCATACTGTCTAAAATACGCTGATATGGATGTATCTTCGCAGGGTAAACGGCTTTTGAGGCTAGACCCACATCATATGTCTTAAAATTCCGAGCTCGCCATGAGCCAGTTCTTATGAGCTCAGGTGTGAGCTGCGTTATCTCGTCTTCAACTGCGATACCCTGTGATATGATTTCTTTGCCCGCTTCTGTTATCGCTATTACCCTATTTACACGTGAGTAGGACTCTAACAAATTACGCGAACTCAATAGCGACAAGGATTCGTTTATTGCCGCTGCGCCGAATTCCTTTGTGACCGCTTCTGCCAAGTCTTTCCTCTCGGTTTCACCAGCATTAACAATTCGCAGTATCGCATCGTTAACGTCAGACGACAACTCTTCCTGTGTTATTATAGGTATTAATAGCCGTTCGTCGCCTATTTTATCGATTTTCGACCATTTGTTCCGCAACAGCCAATTTATCGCTATTTTCGATTCCTTATCATCATCGAAAAAGGATTGGAGTTCGTCAACTGTTGCACGTCCCTTGTCAATCAAAAATGCAAGCGCTCTCTTTTCCGGCAAGCCTTGCTTTACGTACGTCTCTCCCTCTTCGGTTAACCGATAATATTCCTCGCGCGTCTCTTTTATCTCGCATAACCCGTCCTGAGCGAGCATGAATGCCGTTTGCATCACGGCATCGACATTTATGCCCGTCTCTTCTGATAGTCGGATTGGATTGCAGACCTCCTTTTCGTCCGCGATAGCGCGCAAAACATTGTTCTCGGATGCCGTTAGCGCTTTTGGCTCTGCTTTCATTGTTGTATATTTTATAACGTATAACTTCTCCCTATAAATTTAATTTAGGACGCAGATTTACACGGATTTAATTTTTTCTGTGTTAATCTGCGTTAATATGTGTCAAAAAAATAATTTATTTTCTTGCTAACTCACTAACTCGCTTACGGCGCCTTGATATTCGCAACAAGCATATCAATAATGTGGTCAGAAGTAATGCCCTCTGCATCGGCTTCATAGGTCAGAATTATACGATGCCTGAGCACATCATGCACGACCGCTTTAATATCTTCAGGGATAACATAGCCACGGCCATTTAGTAATGCGTGCGCTTTCCCGGTAAGAATAGCCCATATAGACGCTCTTGGCGAAGCTCCGTACTCGATCAGACCATTGATATCCCTCCCCAGCGTATAATTCTCAGGATACCTCGTTGCATCTACAAGTTCTGTAACATACCCTTCTATCTTCTCATCGGCATAAATCTTTTGATTAAACTGTTGTATCTCGATTATATCCCCAGCAGTAAGGACTTTACCGGGTGCTAGCACAATACCCTGCGTATTACGCTGGATTATTGCCTTTTCCTCGTCCTTATTCGGGTAGTCAACCAGCAGCTTAAACGAGAATCTATCAACTTGAGCTTCGGGGAGTTTGTATGTGCCCTCAGTCTCTATGGGGTTTTGCGTTGCCAGAACCAGGAACGGGCGATCTAGCATGAACGTTTCGCCCTGTATGCTCACCTGCCGCTCCTGCATGGCTTCCAACAATGCTGATTGCACCTTTGGTGGTGCCCGGTTTATCTCATCGGCGAGAATGAAATTATTGAAGATGGGGCCTTTTTGCGTGCTAAAGCTCGCTGTTCGGTGGTCATAGATCTTCGTTCCGGTAATGTCCACAGGCAGCAGGTCCGGGGTGAATTGAATACGGCAGAATTGCGCTGATACGGTATCTGATAACGTCTTTACCATTAATGTCTTCGCCAGACCGGGCACACCTTCAAGAAGAACATGCCCATCAGCGATAAGGCAGATCAGCAATTTACTCAATACTAGTTCCTGACCGACAATAACTCGTTTGAGTTCGTTTAGGGTATCACTTAACTTGTCAGAGTATGCACATGCATGTGTATTCAATTGCTCTATTTCTTCTTGGTGTTTCATCTTTGGATTACTTCTGTATCCCAAAGGTATAATTTATTTATTTAAGAATCTTATGTCAAAAGAACCGGAAAAAATCGCAACATTTATAAGCTCATATGTAAAATAAGTCCATCGGTAATGATAAAGCTCAGCTTCTTTAGGGGGCGGTAGAGTGGAGATTATACAGCGAGAGGTGGAAGAAAGGGTGGATTTTGAGATTTCTAATTTGTCGGATGATTATTTAATTTCGTCGCTTGGAGCAGATGAGATAGCAATTAAGCCTTTGAAGCTTTATGGGAGAGAAATGCTGACGCCCATAGGGCTAAAAAGAGCAGCGGATGAGAGGTGATGGGGTAAAATGGTAGAAATAGACCTGAAAAGAGTGGATGAGATAATAGAGCGCTATAAAGGCGAAGAAGGTGTTTTAATTCAGTTGCTGTTAGACATCCAGAGCGAATTCAATTGGATCTCGGAGGAAGCGATAGCACGAATAAGCGAGCGGATGCGAATTCCGAAAAGCCAGGTATATCGAATAGCGAGTTTTTATGAAGCTATGAGCCTGGAGCCGGTAGGTCGGCATATAGTACAGGTTTGTCTTGGCACTGCCTGCCAGGTACGAGGTGCACCGAAGATTCTGGACCGACTAGAGGGGGATTTAAAGATAAAAGGTGGGGAGACAACGCCTGACATGCGGTTTAGTTTGAAGCGAGTAAATTGCCTTGGCTGTTGTGCCATGGGACCTGTGATAGTGGTAGATGGTATTTATCACGGCAAGATTACGCCAGCAATGGTAGAGGGGATTTTAGAAACGTATGAGTAGGTAGGAAGGTAGGAGGAAGAAATGCCAAGAATAAACACAAAAGAGGAATTGAAGGCACTGAGAACCAATATCACCTCAAAACGGGACTTGAGTAAGCCCTATATTACAATATGTTCAGGAACGGCATGCCATGCCACGGGCAGCGATGCGGTCGCTGCTGCAATTCAGGCTGAATTGAAGAAACAAGGTTTGACGGAAGATGTGGGTGTCCGTAGGACAGGCTGTCACGGATTTTGTGAGCGAGGGCCAATAATAGTGATTTATCCAGGAGAACTATGTTACCTCAATGTAACGCCCGAAGATGTACCGGAGATTATCGCCAAGACCATAAAGGGGAATGAAATTATTGAGCGGTTGCTTTACTATGACTCCAGCACTGGAGAACGGATAGTCCATGAACATGAGATCCCATTCTATAAATACCAAACTCGTGTTGTTTTTAGCGGTAACTTATGGGTTGATCCGGCAAATATTGATGATTACATCGCTCTTGGTGGATACCAGGCATTAGCCAAGGTATTGCACGAGATGACGCCCGAAGAGGTATTGGAAGAAGTGAAAAGTGCGAATTTGCGTGGTCGTGGCGGTGGTGGCTTTCCCGCGGGTAGGAAATGGGAGACTACGCGAAATGCCGCGGGCACACCCAAATATGTAATCGTCAACTGCGATGAAGGCGATCCCGGTGCATATATGGACCGATCAATTATGGAAGGGAATCCACACAGGGTTCTTGAGGGCTTAGCAATCGCGGCATACGCCATAGGCTCTCAGCAGGGTTTCGTTTACGTGCGTCAGGAGTATCCACTAGCGGTGAAGAATCTTGC
>JAUWVD010000170.1 GCA_030617585.1 Candidatus Methanophagales archaeon | reverse complement strand
TGAGCCCTTATGATGCAATTTTAGCCTTATCTCTTCTCTACCCGGTTGATATGCTTTCACGAGTCGCGCACCTAATAGCTCTTGTAATTCAATAACGATGGCCGCTATGTCCACACTGCTCATTGATTCTTTCATTAAATATACGTTCCCAAAAGAGAAAAGGGTTAAAAACAAAACCAAGCAAGAAGTGGTATTATGCGAACATCTCACCCGGCACCTTAGGACCTGTATATACCCTATGCGCGTCACCCATAATCTTCTTTATTGCTTGCTCAAAGTCTTCCATAGCTATTGCTTTCTTCTCCCATTTTACAGCAAGCATGCCTGCTTCGATAGATATTGCCTTTATATCCGCGCCAGTGGCATTTTCTGTAAGGCCTGCCAAAATATCTACATCTACGTCCTTCGTTAACTTCATCTTAGCTGTATGAATCTGGAATATCTCCTTCCTGCCTTCCCTCTCAGGTTTAGGTATTTCTATGATGCGGTCAAATCGTCCAGGGCGAAGCAAAGCAGAGTCGAGAATATCCGGTCTATTTGTTGCTCCTATTATTCGCACATCTCCTCTCTGATCGAAACCGTCTATCTCAGCTAAAAGTTGCATCATCGTGCGCTGCACTTCTCGCTCTCCAGTCGTGCCATCTTCCAGTCTCCGAGCCGCTATCGCATCTATCTCATCAATAAACACTATGGATGGCGCTTTCTCCTCTGCTAACTCAAAAAGCTCCCGTACCATCCTTGCACCTTCCCCTATGTATTTCTGCACTAATTCTGAGCCAACGACTCGTATAAACGTGGCGGCGGTACGATTTGCCGCGGATTTCGCAAGCAATGTTTTCCCGGTGCCCGGCGCACCAACCAGGAGAACACCCTTTGGTGGTTCCACACCTATACGTTCAAACATCTTTGGTTTTGTCAGTGGTAGCTCAACCACTTCCCTTATCTCCTCTATCTGCTTATTCAACCCGCCTATTATCTCATAGCCCACATCTGGCGATTCTATTACTTCCATACCATATACCGCAGGGTCTTTTGCAGATGGGAGCACACTCACTACCGCTAGCGATTGTTGATTCATGCCTACCTGAGCGCCCGGAACCACTTCTTTTGTGTCTATAAACTGCGAGTAATTTACAACGAATTTAGGGCCTGTGCTGCTCTTTACTAACACCCTTTTATTGTCTATTACCTCTACAACAGTGCCTATAATAAGCGGTGATGCACGCAACTTTTCCAGTTCTGATCTTAACTTCCTTACCTCGCGCTCATATTGCATTCGCATCGCTTCGTAATCTCTTCCCCCCTCCTCTACCTGCGCTAGTTGCCCTTTCAGTCCATAGTTCACTTCCTCTAACTGCTTTATCCGGTCCAGGAGGAATCGCGAATATTCATCACCCGCTGGTGCACTGCCACTGCTTGCTTTCATTTTACCACTATTAGTTACTTCTTCTCTTTGTATTATATATACTTGACGTAAAATGACAGAGTGTGAAGTGTGTGGTGCGGAAATAAAAGGTGCGGCACAATACGTGGTAATAGGCGACTCAAAGCTGCGGGTATGCAAAGCGTGTGCACACTATGGTACCGTTGTAGTGGAAAACAAGAACGTAAGGGCTGGGCCGATGGCACATGCGAAGGCTAATAGCCGCTTATATGAGCAGATGGACCATGATCTGGAAGTGGAAGTAGAGGAGGATTACGGAAGAAAGCTAAAAGAAGCGAGGGAAAAAGCAGGGCTAAAACAGGCGGAACTCGCAAATCGAATAAATGAAAAGCAGTCGTTACTGCGGAAGATAGAAAACGAGGAAATAGTACCAAGTGACGACGTAATGCGGAAAATAAAGCGTGTTCTTAATCTTTGACTCTCTATTGCTCGGATAGCGGTCTTAACAGGCTGAGGAGGATCATGCTTACAATCATGCATATTGCCAATGCGGATATGAACGACCCAAATCCGCCTATTAATTCAAAACCATCATAATATATCATGAGCTTCACACCGCTGATAATTGCAACGAGTGTGAAAGTTGCGCAGATAGCAAGAAATAGGCCTTTAATAAGTGATTTTAAATTATCTTTCTCTTTACTCTTCTCTTTACCTCGCGATTCGTAAAACACAACGAAGATAATGAAATTAATGGCGAAAATCAACAAAAGGTAAGGTCCCGGAATGGGATTTCCTTCCTTTGAGAAGAAGATCAAGCCAAAAGCTATGTAAAGCATGAGAAAAGCAAGTGCAGTTGATAAAATAAGCGTTTTCTGGTATCTCTTATATTCACTCCCTTTTATTTTTGCTTTTATGCTCATCTTTGTATCTTTATAAAAAGAGAAGGTATAAAGAAAGCTTGTGTTTGTGGAAATCTGTTTAATCCTGTGGTTAGCGAAACAATTACAAACCCGCTAAACTATGGTTGAATCAAACAGCAAATCGTCGTATTTTAGTACTTCCTGCCATACCGCTTTGCATTCACAATCGGCCTGGCGTTCTAACACATGCAAATCCTGTGTTATATTGAATTCCTTCACTGTTTCTTTTATCTCGTGGTCGCACTTACCACAGTTATGCGGTCCTCTTTTATGTCCCGCACCCACGGGGTCGGACATCACTGTGATATTCATTCTCTTTATCGCTTTTATCGCCTCTACAGCACTCCATAGCCACGGTGGTCTATAGTATCCTCTTTTCCATAAATTCTCTAAAGCGGTGTATTTTTGCACATTACAGAGGTTCAACGAGTTTGTAGAACTGTACGGTGCGACGAGATCAGCGGATCTTATAACGTCCCATATCGCCTTTTTCTCGGATACAAACGGTGGTTTAAGCAGAAGATATGTCTTTACTGTCGCACCGCATTCCATCACGATCTTAGACGCAGTTTTATAATCGTCGAACGAGAAACCTTTGTTTATATACTTCGACCTGATGAAATCATGTGCCGTTTCTAACCCTATAGCGAGCTAAAGATGCGCAACGTCTTTCAAATCCTCGATTTTAGCCGCGGTTACTAACTCGGGTCTCGTCTCC
>JAUWVD010000154.1 GCA_030617585.1 Candidatus Methanophagales archaeon | reverse complement strand
ATACCGATAATGACCGATTCCGGGTCTTATCAACTCTACGAGTATAAAGACGTAGAAGTAAGCAACAGCGAAATATTAGAGTTTCAGCGTAGTATAGGCTCAGATGTGTGTGTGCCGTTGGATGTCCCGACACCACCTTATGTGAACTGGAAACGAGCGAAAGAAGATTTAGAGGTGACTTTGAGCAGGCTGCGAGAAGCTAGAACTCTAACACAGGATAACCTGCTTGCAGGCGTTGTGCAGGGTTCTACTTACGTAGATCTGCGAGAGGAGAGCGCGCGCCATGCTGCGGAACTCGGTTTTGATCTGTATGCAATAGGCGGTGTAGTGCCACTGCTGGAATCACACGGATTCGATACACTGGTAGATATAATCATGGCATCGAAGCGGAATTTACCGCTGAACGCACCCGTCCATCTTTTCGGCGCAGGCCATCCAATGCTCTTCTCTTTAGCTGTTGCTCTGGGCTGCGACCTCTTCGATTCCGCTGCATACGCGATCTACGCAAAGGGTAAGCGGTATCTAACGAGTGACGGTACGAAGAAGCTAGAGAAGTTACGGGTTTTGCCTTGTTCCTGTCCTGTATGCACCACATACAGTGTAACTGAGCTGCGAGAGAGCACCGATTTACTGGCAGCGCATAACTTGTGGGTTACGTTTGAGGAGATGCGAATGGTAAAGCAGAGTATAGCAGAGGGTAGCCTGTGGGAGCTATGCGAGAGGCGATGCAGGGCATACCCATCCTTGGTGGACGCATTGAAGCGTATAACGAACTATTCGGCAGAGATAGAGAAATACGATCCCGCTACGAAACGCCCTTTCTTCTATCTCAGTGAGTTTTCCGCACATAGACCCGAAGTATTGAGATACTCTAACCGGCTGAACAGATTTGATATATCAGGTCGTGTCTTGATAACGACAGAAGAAGACTCGGAAGTGGAAAAGTTTAACCATGTATATCTTGTGAAACCGCCCTTTGGCCCTTACCCGGTTGAACTGAACGAAAGTTATCCGGTGGGCCAATCGGAAATACCAGTTGTGATAGATGACGGAGCTAAGACTGTTGCATTACAGAACGTATTGAAATTAATGGCGCTGAACAAAGGGAAAGCGAATTTCGTCTTCCAATATGATAGCAGTTGGGATGGGCATCCGCTGTTCGAAGAGATAGGTAAGTACGCAGAGCTCGTGCAATTCGTAAGACAAGCGACAAATACAAAGTTTTAAAAGCTTTACCAAATATATATTATATCTTCTACAATCAGTCATGTCATGTCATGTCATGATATGATAAAAGCAATAGTAATTCATGAACTAAACTAAGTGAAAAAGCACATATACCTAAAAACTTTTTAAGTGCTCACCATATAATTAATAGGAATAGTAAAAGGTGATGATAAAAATGAAAAAGCAAACTATAATGGGCGTAATAGCGATTATGACAATCATAGCGGTGGCGATGTTTGCAGGATGTGTCGAAAAAGAGGCATCGGAACCTGCACAAGCAGACGCACATATGCCAACACCAACACCAACCTCTTCGCCCGGGCCAACACTAACGGTAGAAAGACCAGCGGTAAACATTGGCAATTCTGGCGCTTGATTACGGTGGCAGTCACACAATTGCTTATGCCCAAAAATGGCCTTTTTTGATTTAATGTTCTATTTGCCTTTATAGTGGGCATTTTCCCAGAATCGGAACTTTCCATTAAATTATAAAACGTGTTTTGAGACACATATAATCTGACCAACGCCCGTGCTTCTTTATCCACGGTCTTCTCTTACACTGACTTCCTGAATGGTTCCAGAGTCACAGAGAGATCTTTGAAAAAATGACGGACGGGATGTTTGAGATGGAATATGATGAATTGACATTCCTGATAAGACTATACGAGGCTATTCGATTCCTTGGCCGAAATCTGAGATTTTCTGACTTTCCTTCTTTTTACGGACTTCCGTATTTCATCCAGCGCTATTTGAGCGATGCCACGTTAGACCTCAAATTCCGACACCTTTAGAAGGTTTATGAAGACCTTACGGGGCACAAAACGCCCCTCATCCTCATTGATTCAATGGGGATAGACAGCCCCCGGAAGAGTCTTTTTGCCAAAATCCACGGACGTTACCGCACCATTGGCTTCGCAGACGTAAGAGCGATTTCACTTTATCTATAAAGTATAACTTCTACCTACTTAAGACGCAGATCTACACAGATTTACACGGATTTAATTTCTTCTGCGTTAATCTGTGTTAATCTGTGTCAATAATTAATTTTAGTTGGATATTATGGTTTCTTGAGAAAGAACATCGAACGAAATCCATTTAGAAATACAGATGATTATAAATATCCAACGCACTATCTAACAGTTGTTATAAACAATGAAAATAGGTGCCGCGAATCCGCATTTGATCCTGCTACATCCGCCTGCAGTATATGATTTCAGGAAGCATTTTCTCATGTACGGCCCTATTGCAGATGGAGTGCCATCAACGCCGTTATTCGAGATGTATCCAATCGGATTCATATCGCTGATGGAGCATTTAGAGAGCGAAGGGCTAAAGGTGCGGATAATAAATTTAGCGGCACGAATGCTCGGCAGTGCTGATTTTGATGCTGAAATGATGATACGCAAGCTAAAGCCAAAAGCGTTTGGCATTGATCTTCACTGGTTAGCACATGCGCAAGGCAGCCTTGAAATAGCAAAGATATGTAAACGCTATCATCCCGATATACCAGTCATTTTCGGTGGGCTTTCTGCAACTTACTTCCACCGCGAGCTGATTCAATATCCGGAAGTTGATTTTAT
Source organism: Candidatus Methanophagales archaeon (assembly GCA_030617585.1). Classification (GTDB taxonomy): domain Archaea; phylum Halobacteriota; class Syntropharchaeia; order Alkanophagales; family Methanospirareceae; genus Methanophaga. Next base: position 706 of record JAUWVD010000154.1, on the reverse strand, counting down.
TATAAGAGGTGATTCGACAGAAGAGCCACTGCTACAGCTAATGCAGGCTATCATTCGCCGATCTTTTGACCTCTCGACCCTATCAGATATTCCGAACCTGGTCTGGAAGGACGAGGAAGTGCATATAAATCCGCTCTCTCATGTACCCAACGAAGTGAAATTCTCAAATAACTATGTGAATGTTTTCAGATCCGCATTGAAATACCGTGACTTGAAAAGTCTCCTCCCATACCACGGATGGTCGCGTGAATGGCTTAGGTATCCGATAATGGCAGTGATAACGTGTCGTGGCTGTATGCACAATTGTATCTTCTGCGGCGGCTCCAGAAACGCACTCGCGGGATATTGCAACCGCAAGAAAGCTATCTTCCGAGACCCGAAATTGATAGTCGAGGACATCACAAAAATCATAGACTACACAAAAGCGCCCATATTTGTCATTGGCGATCTCAGACAGGCGGGAGACGAATATACATACACCGTCTTAGAAGGTTTAAAAAGACTGAAAATAGTGAATCCTGTGGTGCTCGAGCTATTCGATACTGCGCCAAAGGAATATTTCGAGGTAGTGGCCGACTCTATTGATAATTTCAACTTCGAAATCTCTCCTGATACTCATGACGAGCAAATAAGAGCGATAGTGGGGAAGCATTACAAGAATGTTGGAATAGAAGCGAACATAAAATGGGCGTTGGATTTGGGCTGC
>JAUWVD010000119.1 GCA_030617585.1 Candidatus Methanophagales archaeon | reverse complement strand
TATCTGCTCTTTCGGTGGTAACCTGCACGTTCAGCACTACTGCCGGTTACTCCATGCTCGTGGACGGCCTGAACGAGAAAACTATTTCTGAGCGTGAGGTAATTGCAACCACGCTAATCAGCTCTTTTCCTAGCATCCTCTCTCACGTCCTCACGTATTTCATACCCGTGGTGATTCCTATTCTCGGGTTGACTACGGGTGTAATCTATGTGTGCATGGTGGGACTTGCAGCACTCCTGAAAACATGTTTAGGGATATTCCTTGCGAGAATATGGCTAAAAGATACGAAAAAACGTTCTGCTATTGCTGCTACCAATCGCAATAATGCCCCGGTTGTGGATAAGAAACAGGCATTGAATAAAAGCGCTAAGAGCGCATATAACATGCTCAAAAGGATTGTGCCCACGATGTTCATCACCCTGTTTCTGGTATCCGTGGCGATGGAGTTGAACTTATTCGATCGATTTTCTGCGATTCTAGGGCCTATTACAAGCTTTTTCGGATTGGAAAGCGGAGTCGCTTTGATTAGCGCAACAGAGATTGTGAACACTACTGCCGGGATAATCCTCGCTGGTAGCCTTCTGGCGGAGGGACTGATAACGACAAAAAGTGTGCTAATCGCACTGTTCCTGGGCACGGTAGTATCATTCTCGGCAAGATTCGCAAAACATTCTTTACCCTTGCACGTGTCGCTGTTTGGTCCTAAGCTGGGGAGCAAGACAGTTGCGATAAATGCTACAACTACGCTTGTCATAGATGTGATATTCATACTAGTGTTACTGATATTATAGGCATTTGCACGCCAATTTTTTTTCTTTTTTTAATAACCTTTTCTTTTGTAAAAAGAAAAGTTTGTTTATGCTAACTTTTGTAGGTCTTGGCCTATACGATGAAGAGGACATAACCTTAAAGGGGTTGGAAGCGATACGGAATGCAGACGTAATTTATGCCGAGTTTTACACCTCGCCGTTAGGTGGGAAAACGATAGAAGTGATGGAACAGATGTACAGAAAGCGAATCTTTGTGCTTGAGCGGAGCGACATAGAGGAAACAGCAGAAGAAGGGATACTAAAGCTCGCAAAGTACCAGAACGTGGTCCTACTCTGTGGTGGTGATGCAATGATCGCCACAACGCATCTTGATTTGCGGCTTAGAGCGATAGATATGGGAATAGAGACAAGAATAGTGCATGCACCGTCTATTTCATCTGCAGTTGCCGGATTATCAGGGCTACAGAATTACAAGTTTGGGAAATCCATAACTGTCTCTCCAGCTTACAAGGACGTTATATCTGAAGTGCCGTACGAAACGATAATAGCGAACCGAGAGCGCGGGTTGCATACTCTGCTCTATCTTGACATCTCAATGTCTATAACAGAAGCATTGAAGCTGCTGGAGGCAGTGGAGGCGAAAAAGAACGCTAACGAGCTAAAAAAGTCAATAATTGTTGGTATTGCGAGGGCTGGGTCCGATAACCCGGTTGTGAAGGCGGATTATATGAATATGCTAAATAGCTTTGAATTTGGCGCGCTACCACATGTGCTCATCGTTCCTGGCAAATTGCATTTCATGGAGAAAGAGGCGTTGATAAAGATCGCTCATGCGCCTGAGGATATGTAAACAAGAATTTTCAAGACACAGATTAACGCTGATTAACACAGATTTAAAGTAGTGTAGTGTATTGATTTTTTATTGTATATTTTTTTATATGTCACAATATATAATAGTTGTTGATAAAAATAAAGAGGTAGAATCGGCATTTTACTAAACCATTTCCCGATATTTCTGAAGAGAATGGACCAAGAAGAGGGAGATTAATATTCTGTCTCATATTTTGCAATTCCTAATGTTTCCAGGAACCTCTTTGGTGTAACATACTCGTCAATACCCTCAAAGTCCCTATCGTATGCGATTATAGGCAAATTCAAAGCCTTTGCAGTCGCTAAATGTTCTAAATCCTTTTCCTTTATCTTACCTTTGTTCAATTCCATTTCATTTGCATATCGCACCTTTGGAACTATTTCAAACGATGAATATAATAAGGAAAATGCCAGAGAAGCAAAATCTTTATCTTTTAATGCCTTTAAAACATCCAAAACCTCAGTAACGACTTTTTCATTGATAACTCCGGCTACATCTCCTCTATTCACCATTTCAATGACAATGGAAGAATTAGATTTTTTGTATAGAAACCCCCTTATGATAACAGAGCTATCTATGAATACTCGCTTCTTTGGCATTCTGTATCAATCCCTCTAATTCTGCTTCTTCTATTTTTATTTCTCTCGCCTTTTCTCGTATCTTTCTGAGTATCACATCTCTCGATAGTAAATCGGTGTTTAAAGCAAAATTTAGCAACGCTATCGTTATAGCCTCATCTTTTGTCGTAGCAATACCTCGCTTTCTCATTTCATCCACTATCTCCTCCCCTATTTCTATTGTTGCGGCGCCCATTCCAATCACTATAACTATATTGTCAATAACTCTTTATTATACTAGATAAAATTAGTTATTACATGACTTTCGGCTATTCCGATTTCACAGCCAACCCAAACTTGACCACCAATTCACACGGCAAATTTTAATGCATGTTTACCGAGAGCTGAATGTCCATAAAAGGTCTGAAAATAGAGCGGATGCCCTTTACCCTCGTGAATAAACACGTTTTCGAGGGAATTCATAATGCGTCCAAGCAAATAATGCTGACTCGTGAACCTCGTTCACCCGCTCGATTATGGTTCTGGTGAATAGCTCGATAATATGGGAGAAAAAGGCACTGTCTTAAAAACTAGAGATTTATCAACGCGGAGATCGCCAAGTAATGCTGAGCGAGCGCAGAGTTATAGCTTATATACAACGAGAAAACTAAATTCTTGTGTAAATCTTGTATAATCTCGTGTTTTTTTTTGGATTAGCTACAAATACAACAACTACTATAATAGTATGTATAACAACCTATGCCACCAACTCTGTCTTTAACACTTGACCTGCATGTGCACACAAATTACTCGCATGACGGACATGACTCCGTAGAGAAGATAATAGCAAGTGCAATCGTGCAAAAGCTCGATGGTATTGCAATATGCGACCACGACACAATGGATGGCTCTTTTGCTGCACGTGAATACGTAGCAGCTAACCATTTGGATTTGATAATTATCCCTGGTATGGAAGTAACAACTAGTAAGGGGCATTTACTCGTGCTCGGTATCGAAGAAAAGATAGATAAGGGCTTATCACCTGCGGAAACGATAAAGATAGCGCGTGAAATGAACGACACGGTAGTAATTATCGTACCACATCCGTTCCATCCGTTCCGTCATAGTATTGGTAACGTGCAGTCAGGCATAGACGCGATAGAAATCTACAATTCACGACTTTTTACCGGTCTTGGAAATAAAATAGCGTGCATAACGGCTGCGCGCAATAATATCACTGCCGTTGCGGGAAGCGATGCACATTCCGCGGACTGTGTTGGTCTTGCGACCGTTATAGTGGACGCAGAGCCTGACCCGAAAGCGATTTTACGTGCGATACAGCAGGGCAAGGTGCGATTAAATAGCTGTAAGAGAACCCCGTTTTTTGGCTATTTCAAGAATTTTGTGCTCAAATGTCGTTAAGCTAAAAGTTATACGTTATATACAATAAATCAGAACCGATGGTAAAGAGAGCAGACTTAAAAGGAGACCGTTTTTACAAAAGCGCGAAAGAGTTGGGTTACCGCTCTCGTTCCGCATTTAAACTGCTGCAAATAAACACTAAGTTCGGGCTGATAAGAGCGGGAGATGTCGTACTTGATCTTGGTGCTGCACCCGGCGGCTGGTCTCAAGTCGCATACGGGTTAGTTGGTGATAGCGGGCTGGTATTAAGTGTGGATTTGCAGCCGATGGAAAACATAGCGGACATAGTGATATTGGAAAGCGACATAACAAAGGAGCAGGAGACATTAACGGCTATCAAAGCGGTGTTAGAGCGAAAAGGGCACGAGTTAGTGGATGCTGTTATCTCGGACCTATCACCGCAATTGAGTGGAACAAGAGATTACGACCAGTTTCGCTCCTCTGAACTGAGCACTTCCGCGTTGAATATCGCTTCTGCACTACTAAAAAATAATGGCAACTTCGTTGCGAAGATATTTCAGGGGGCTTACTATAACGAATTCTATAAGTCAGTGAAGGCGAAGTTTCGGTATACTAGGGCACATTCGCCTGCTGCGTCTCGTAAAGGAAGTGCGGAGATGTATGTGATAGGGAAAGGTTTTTCTGGGCGGAAACGGCACTATCTAAAAATCCAGTGATTTATCACCGCGGAGAGCGCCGAGTACGCAGAGTTTTAAGACGGTTTCAGCCATTGTTTGGTCTTTCTGGTGCCTCTGCGTTCTCCGTGTGCTCTGCGGTGAAATTTAAGGATATACCAATTTCACTACAAAATTCGAGTGTTCTTATGGACATAGGTAACTGGACTTTTGAGTCTACCCACGGCTCAACAGCAATTGACTGG
>JAUWVD010000070.1 GCA_030617585.1 Candidatus Methanophagales archaeon | reverse complement strand
TGAAACCTCTGACTCTGCCTTTGTTATATGCCTTATCACACTTGAAGAGGTCTCTTCAGAAGGTATCCCGCTAATGAACTCCATTGCCCGGTCAAGTACCAAATTAATATCCTCGCCGAATCTATTCGACAGGTCATCTATCCTCTCAGTTAATATCTCCATATTCCTTGCTGAATCGTCTATCATTTTTACTATCTTCTCGGCTTTATCCGCCACCGTCGCCCCGGCACCTTTTAATTTCGTTATCAAAACCTCAAATTCTGTTTTCAACTGCGCAAATCCCTTACCTGCAGCCTTTGTCCATAGTCCTACTTTCTCCATGCTTCTACTCGCGTTTTCAAGCCCCTGGACCAATACCGTGAGTCCTGCGATCGAGAAGCTATCCGGTACTTTCAGATTACTTATGTTCTCCGCTATATCCATGCCGGTCAGCAAATCATCGAACATCTTCAAGCTTTGTGCCAGCACAAGGGGGACGTTATTCCATAAAGCTCCTGACTCTATAATCTCATAATTCTTCCAGTATTCTGTTACTGTATCCCTGTTCTTCTCATCGGCACCCGGCGAATAGGGTATTCCCGTGATCTCCGAGAACGGTTTTGGCGTACCGTAGAAGAGCGAATGGTGCCGCTGTAGTTTGGTGAAGTCACTTTCATTATACGCTTTTTCAATCCATTCTAATTCACGCAGTCTTGGTGGAAGTCCGGGCCCGGGTGCCCAGGGCTGAAGCCCAATCATGAGCGTATAGATGCCAAAGCTGTGTGCTCGTGCTGGCGCATCCAGTTTCAGAACGTCCGCGTCTTTTGCAAATCGCTCAGTCACCATGCTCTTAAAAGCTCCGCCTCCCAACCTCGCATCATCGAAATTGTCCCCTCTCGAACTTAACACTGTGATGAGATGTCCAAACTTCTCCTCCTCATTCACCACATTCCCTTCCGCATCCAATGACAGGAACCCGTAATCATGAAGTATATCTATATATTTTGATGCCATGACATTATCTATTGAATGCCTATAGTTTACCAGTGGATTGAATATGATGTCGCCATCATTAATCGGCGAATGCGTCCACCGGAAGTACTCGTCTTCTCGGTCGAGCTTTCTCATAATGGCTAAGAACGAAAGATTCTTTAAATCCTCTCTGTCCTTCTTTAAGCTCGTTATCTCCTCTTCTGCTAACGCTATTGGATGGTAGGTCCTAGTATTCAAAGGCGTGGTAAGCTCTCGGAGGAGCTTGTTCTTAAGCGCTCCAAGCCGCTCTAAATTCCTTTCCGATGCTATCTTCCGCTCTTCGGTATCGCTCACCCTTATATCCCGATCCAAGACCTCATCTATTAATTCCGCTGCATTCCTCTTCGCTCTATCAAGTTATGATTTTGCATCGCTGATTCCCGCTTTGTTTACATGATGGAACAGTCCTGTCTTGGTTTCATAAGCATTAATTTCTCGCTGAATATCCTTTATCCTACCCTCGAACCGCTCCAATTCCGACCTACCGGATTCTGTCTTACCCCTTATGTCCGATAGTCGTGCCTCAATCTCAACCAATTTCTGCCGGACCCTTGGTATCTCATCCTCAATGTCATAATATAAGAACAACTTCTCAGTTGGGAATACGCACTCGTAGTAGCCCAGGGTATCAAACCGGTCTTCATAACCCCTTGCTCTATTCTGGAGATCATTCAGGTCAAGCCACTTACCCTTTGTCTCAACCGCACCACCGGGCATAAAACCAAGATCAAGAAGGAACCGTGTTATCGCCCTTTCTAATTCCTCATCCCTGTTCTGCCCTTGAAGGTCTCTACCCAAAAGGAAGAACAATTTGAATGGATTAGAATAATTCTTGTCTTCTATTATGAGGTCCTCGGTATGGGACATAAGGGCATGAAGTTCTTTCAGCGTACCGAGTGCATTACCTGTTGGAAGCACCGATTCCTTGCTCGATGGTAGTATGCCAATCCCAAACATCACAGGATCCGCGCCAAACTGCTTCGAGATCCAATCGCGTATGTCTATTGCAATGTCTAAAAGCATACTTGATCCAGTCCCCCCACCGAATGCACAGACCATAAGTATTAAAAAGTCCCGCCCGCCTGTTCTATTCCTCAATTCAGCAGCCGCTGCGCCTATCGCACTGAATATCCGTTCTCTATGCACGTTATACATCGCTCTGCCATAAATACGATGTTGTCCACAGCCAGCACCAGCAGCGGTCAGATAAGGGTCGGGCAGCCACCGATTAGTATTTTTCATTAGAATCTTATCCGGTCGGTTGAGTATTATCTTCTTCCGCTCTTCTATTTCGCTGCATGCGTTTGCAGATGCCGGGTCAGTATCAATAATTAAAAACTCCTCATTCTTTGGCGCTTTACCTGTTTTGTGCTTGAGTGTTCTCAATATATTATTAACGATGCTGCTTCCCTGCCCACCAATTCCAATGGCAACCCTATTTACTGTGTCTTCTCCTGTCCCCATCTATCCAATATCATACCTCCTTCTCTCGCGATTCGTAATCGTCCACTTTTGATTTGATCTCGCCCATCTCGTCATCGAAATGCTCTAATTCCATCCCGCCACCACTTACATCGCTTTCTATCCCGGAGACCGCACTATCAATGCTCTTCTCGGTAGAAACAAGCCGTCTTGCTTCACTTTCGCCCTTAAACCATACCGCAACGCCAAATAAGCCCATTATGATGCTTGCCGCTATCATAACACATATCACAATAAAGGGGGCGGGATCATCTAAAGGAATCAGATCCTGCTTCACATTCAACACTAAGGCGATAACGGCTAATATCACACCGATGACCGGCAAAAGAAGAAGCATTTTGTCCACTTTCAGCAAAAGCAACATCACCACTACTTCTACAACCAGTAATATGACAACAATCAATATTCCTATACTCGTGGGGTCCATATCTGATACCTCGCTTTAAACATTTAGTCCTATTAGTTATTTATCTAAGTTATTGAGTATTTAAATACGTTATGGTCTTGTATCTTTACAATTTCTCAATTTGCACCCTGCATTTTGCAATTACCAATCCCTCAAAGGACATTCCCAATCCTCAATTCTCGCCTTACAGCCACCACATACCTTCTCATATTCACAGCCATTACATTCTCCCTTTGCAAACTCAATCTTTTCTAGAGCCCTCCAAATCATGTCAATTCTGTCTTCCCTTACATTTCCTACATTGGCCGGAAGGAAAGGGCATGCCCACACATCTCCATTAGGCTTGATATACATCATACCCTTACCTGCTAAACAACCACCGAAGAACCGACCAAAGAAATTTATTATTCGCTTACTGTGAATACCCCGACTTTGAAGCACGTAAGCCCAGTATTCCGGTGCTGCAACAGGAATCAATATTGCTCGTAGTTCACGCTGTTTCGTGAGCATCAAATCCAGAAGCGCTTTGAACTCTTTTTTACTGAGTGCATAATCTCTAATCTCCTCACCCCTACCAAAAGGAACGAAATTATAGATAAAATAAGAATATACACCTATTCTATCTCCATAATCTATGATTCGTTCGATTTCATTGAAATTCCGCCTGGTTGCAACTATATTCAAATGTAAATATAGATTTTCCGCAATGCAATTCTCTATCCCTTCAATCACGGCATCGAACGCACCTTTGACACCCCTTATGGAATCGTGTATCACTGGATTCATACCGTCCAACCCTATTACCACCCCAACGTTATATTTGCGCAGCAATTTCGCTACTTCTTTCGTTATCAGCGTTCCATTTGTCGCTATGAATACGCTGAACCCAATTGATTTTGCGTATGCGATCAAATCAAAAATGTCTTCACGTAGCAAAGGCTCGCCTCCAGTGAATACAAATGACCGGATGTCTAACGCTGCTATCTGGTCTATCAATGCCCGCCCTTCTTCTTCTGTTAGTTCATCATAAGATGCATCTCCACCGAACGCATGACAATGGATGCAGTCCAGGTTACACCTGCCGGTCATTTCCCATACCACATGTGGACTCAGCCCGAAGCAAGAAATCTGCTTCGCGCCTGCACCTGCATGGATTAGGTTCTTTAACTGGCTCGTCCAAAGAAGAAAAGCCTTTTTATTCCAGCTTGAGAGCATAGCATATAGCACAATCGCTACTGCTTGCTTCAATAGCAGGTGTGGCGGGTTGTAGAAGCTTTTTACTCGCTTATTTATATCTTTGCGTCTGTTTTCCATCACATAAAAAAGCACTTCTACTACGATTTTGTTTTAAATAAATTAGTAATAATCTTCTTTGCTGTATCATAGCCGCCATCAAGATAAATCGCACCAATCACCGCTTCAAACGTCTCGGCGAGAACATAAGGCTCCTCATTTGCTCTTTGTTTCTTCTCTCCGGCTCCCAACAGAATAGATTCTCCGATTCCAAGCTCACAACCGATTTTTGCAAGTGATTCCTCTCTCTCAAGTTCTATTTTCTTTCTTGTTATCTCCTCTCGCGTCTTGCAACCCGATTTTATCAATAAATCTACTAATACCGCTTTTAGGACTGCATCACCAAGCGTCCGGAATATCTCCTGGTCTTCACAAGCCTGGTTTCGTTGCCTTTGCTCTAGTGCATATGCTTTACGTGTCAATGCGCGATTTAAGATGTTCTTGTCCAAAAATGAATATCTGATATTTTCTTCGATTGTCATACTGCCTTCATTGTTTTTGAATTTATTCTGTTTCGGTGATTCTTCTTTTTGCCTAACACACATCTTTGCCGCAATGGTAGCTGCTCCAACTCCATTGTCTATATTCACCACGGCTAATCCAGGCGAGCAGCTCTGGAGCATGGAAAGAAGTGCTGCAATTCCTTTACCTCCAAGCCCATAGCCCACTGACGTAGGGACGCCAATTACGGGCACGTTCACCAGGCTTGCTACTACGGAAGGCAATGCCCCTTCCATACCCGCAACCACGATTATCGCTACCACATCTTCATTTACAATCGCCTCAAGAGGCGATGCCAGCCGGTGTATACCCGCGATACCCACATCGTAGGCCTTTATCACCTCACAACCACACACTTCGGCAACAACTCTCGCTTCCTCAGCAACAGGTATATCAGCAGTTCCAGCCGCGATTAGCCCTATTTTTACGCTCCTTTCAAATTCGTATCCTCGCTTCTTTACTACTATCGTCCTCGAAATTGCATTATAGTCAACATCAAGCTCCTTTGTTTCTCCTTCCACACGCTTCGTTATCATCTCGGCCTCGCGCACTCGGCTAATCAACGCAAAGCCCTTTTCTGATGCAACTGCAATCGCTATATCAGCCACTTCATTATTGCTTTTACCCTCGGCAAAGATTATCTCGGGTATGCCCGTCCTATACGACCTGTTTATATCTATCCTTGCAAAATCCCTTATCTCCCTTATACTCCCTAACTTCAGTTCCTTACTCGCTTCCTCTATACCTATTTCCCCGCGGCCGAATCTTCTCAGTATCTCTTCCATAGCATAGCCTAGAATACCCAATTTTCTTTTGTTTGTTATACTTACAATCTAAGTAAGGGAATTGATTAACAAGAAAGCATAATATCCAACTAAAAATAATTATTGACACAGATTAACACTGATTAACGCAGATGAAATTAAATCAGTGTAAATCTGCGTCCTATATATAGAATGAAAATAGAGGAACTTGGCGAAATAGGATTAATAGAAAGAATAGTGGAAAAGTTTCGTGTAGATCGAGAAATGGTGACTGTGGGAGCGGGAGATGACGATTGCGCTGTCATAGATATAGAAAAAGTAAGAAATAGGTTCAAGCATCTTGTAATTACTACCGATACACTACAAGAATCAACCCATTTCCCGCACGGCATTTCACCGTTCCAAATGGGTTGGAGCATCGTAGCTGTGAACTTAAGCGATGTCGCTGCGATGGGTGCATACCCTTTTGCTTTTACTATTGCTATGGGCATTCCTGCACAGACCGAGACATCATTTTTGGATGAGCTGGTAGCGGGGATAGAGAAATGCGCAGTTTCTTACAATACCGCAGTAGTAGGCGGAGACATAACGGTGAGCAAAGAGCTCATATTAACCGGTACCTGTTTCGGATTTGCAGACAGGCCGGTAAGACGAGCCGGGGCTAAAGTGGGGGACTTAATATGCGTGACAGGTTCGCTAGGTAATGCCGCTCTCGCATTGAAGCTGCTGAGAGGCGAGCTAAAAGCGCCAGGCGGTGTGTATGTGGAAGTAAAAAAGGCACTTTTTCAACCAGTGCCGAGGATAAACGAAGGCATCACTATCGCAAATTCCGGTGTGGCTACTTCCATGATTGATATAAGCGATGGTCTCGCTCTTTCATTAGCCGAGATAGCAAAAAGGAGCTCTGTTGGTGTGGAACTATATGAAGATAAAGTGCCGGTATTGAGCGAGGACATAAGAAGAGACTTGAGACTATCAAAGCGTGAACTCAGAGAGCTTGCGTATTATT
>JAUWVD010000187.1 GCA_030617585.1 Candidatus Methanophagales archaeon | reverse complement strand
TTGTGGTGGAGGAGTAGGATATTCGCGATAGCAGCTCCTGCTAATTATAGCATTAGGAAGGTACTCAGCAGCGATTTTGTACGCTCGTTCCATATCTTCTATTGTTGGACGCTCTGTCACACGCTCAAATGCGAAGGTAGGTGCAAAGGGGTTTATCCTGAGTTTTATATCGCTATTCACGTTAGAAAGGAAAATAGCTATCTGTTCTATCTCTTCCACGTCCACAATACCTGGCATATACACCGTTTGTATTAGCAGTTCCACCCCTGTATCGTTTAACATCCTCACGGCATTTAATACCGGTTTGTTCGACTTACCGGTATACCATATATGGATCTCGTCCGAGAAAGCTTTGATGTCTATATGGGCTTCTGTTAAACCAGCATCCTTCAATTCTGCTGCATAATTGCCATTCCCTTCCCGTCCTATCTCATAACCATTGGACATTAAAATAATCTCCTCAAATCCTTTCTCCTCCAAACCTTTTACGAGTGTCAGGAGAAATTCCTTGTCTAGTGTGGGTTCACCACCGGTAATCATCGCTTTGGTAGGCAGCTTACCATAGTGTTTAAGGCATGCCTGTTCAGCGCGCTTTAGCGTCTCCTCCGGACTGAGCAAGGTCCCGCCGCCATCGCGTGCCGGTCGGAAACAGCCGCGGCAGCGGAAGTCACAGCCGGTGAGCATGAACCAGATGCGGGGTTCTATATCCGAAAGCGTAAAATATTGTATGTTCCTTTTGCCCATTTTTTCTCTTAATTATTATATTGGCTACTAATTAATATTAAGAGATTAGAAATCTCGTATTTGTGATGAAACTATACCTTTTTTATGCTATGCGCACAAACAGGAAATAGGTGAAAAAAAGATTATGGCAAAAATCACAGAAGAAGTGAAAGAGCTGGTAGGTAAATCGAAGGGTTTTGCTGTCGCTACCGCTACCAAAGAAGGAGAGCCAAATGTGGTGCCGCTTGCATTTGGGAAAGTTCTATCAGAGACGGAAGTGCTGCTGATGGATGTCTTTATGAAAAAGACGGAACAGAATATAAAGGCAAATCCCCGGGTGGCTATTTCTGTCTGGGATATGGAGACTTATACCGGGTATCAGTTTAAAGGTAGTGCCCGGATAGAAACTTCGGGAAGCGTCTTTGACGATGGCGTTAATATGGTGAAATCAATGATGCCCTCGCTTAACCCAAAAGCTGCGGTTGTCGTTACGGTGGACTCCATCTATGTGACTTCTCCAGGACCCGATTTGGGTAAAAAGGTAGAATAGAAGAAATGAAGACATTTATGCTTTTAGTGGTAGCGGGTATAGTGCTATTAACCGTAACGATAGGAACAGTGGCAGGGGCAGGGTCTTCGAGTGGGGGCAGCGACTGCCCTACTTGTAATTACGAGCCTACTTATGACTTCTTGATGGGCGACGATGGAACCACCTGCTCTTCCTGTGGCGGTCCACGGGCATCGGATTTTTCGGTTCTCTTTTCTGATGATATTCCTATTCGTCCTACAAATTGTGACTATGAGAATCCAGGCCTCATTGTCTATCTGGACGATCTTAGAAATATCAGTGATCCAAATGTTGTGATCGTGGATGTTCGCACTCCTGAGCAATATGCGGAGGGGCACATTCCGGGTGCAATAAATTTGGATTGGGCTAATTTCAGAAAGGAAAAAGGCGTTTTTATCGGAGTTGAAAATGCAACGGGGATTTTAGGTGAGCATGGAATAAACCAGACGAATGAAACAATCGTGTATTGCAGTAGTGCTACGGGCACGCAATGCCCGGCATCTTATTACGTGTTCTGGATGCTCGAATACCTCGGGCATGAGCACGTTTCGGTCCTGGATGGCGGGTTCAATGCATGGCGCCCTGTGTATGGATACACGCAGAACGTGACGACTAGATCTCCTACTACTTATACAGCGGATGTGGTGGACGAGAGGTTTGCCGATACAGAGTGGGTTCAAAATAAGCTTAATAACTCGGGGGTTCAGATAGTGGATGCAAGAACGACAGAAGACTACAAGTCGGGTCATATCGAAGGTGCAATAAACATAAACTACGAAACTCTGTTTAGAGATGGGGATCGGTTGAGAGGAGCGGATGAACTGAGGTTGTTTTTATCTCCAGTCGTGATCGCCGGATTGGATAAAAAGAAAGACACAGTTGTGTATTGCGAATTCGGAGCGAGCGCGTCATTCTTGTATCTCGCATTGCGAATGATGGGTTATCAAGTGCGGAATTATGACGGGTCATGGAACGTATGGTGCGAAACACATCCGGAGCTAACGATACCGATTTCAAATGTGAGTGTAAATCCGAGTTCTGTATATAAAGGGGGTACAGTAAAGATATATGCAGATGTAAAAATCAATTCTTCTGAAATGAAGGAAGAGTCAACGGGTACCGCGCTTATTCCAAGTGGACGTAATCTACCATATATTCCCGGTGCAGGTTGCGCTTATTGTAGTGGCGCATCTGCTGTCCCGACATCCTCTACATCCACCGGTACTTCTTTTGTCCATGGATACATATATGATGGCAATGGAACCAATGTTAAGATTGTCATTATGCATGATGATAGCGGTGATAGGCGATATGTGGGGGAATGGGAGACGGACTCCGCAGAAGAGGGAATTTACCACGTGGATATTGTGGCATCTGATGGGGTATTAACGACTC
>JAUWVD010000082.1 GCA_030617585.1 Candidatus Methanophagales archaeon | reverse complement strand
TGGAGATGCTGAAGCGGAAATATGGCATAGAAGAAAAGGAGCTTATACTCATAGATAAAGCGCCCCCTATGCTCCCTACGCTCTTAGATAAGGGCGATATTGATGCCTCTTTAATGCTCGGCGATGTATCCGTAAAGACATATTATAGCAATAAATACAAAGAGGTGTGGAATCTTGATGAGGCATTCAGGCAAGAGTATGGCGAATATACACCTGCTTCACTGCTCGTAGTCAATGCCGATTTCTTTGAGAAGCACAAAGATCTGGTAGAAGACGCAATAGAGGCGCTCATACAGTCGAAGTCTTATGGTGAGGCGCATATAGAAGAGATATGTGAGTGGTATGCCAATAAATTCGGTGGCGATGCGGAATATTACAAGAAGGCTTACAGCAATCATTATTCTATAACCCTCACACCAATAACAGATGAAAACCGAGAGGCGGTTATGACCATCTTTGAGTTTACAAAAGATCGAGGCATCATAACAGAAGTTCCAGACCCTGCGGATGCATTTGTAAGTATATGACTGACGATGAGAGCAAAAATATTTTATTCGTTTTTCGCCATATCTACCTTTTTCGTTCTCTGGTTTGTCATTTCAGGATATTACAATTCGCCATTGTTTCCGGGTCCGATAGAGACTGTATACGCATTCTTTTCTATCTTAGCTACACAAGATGGCTGGTATCAAATAGGTGTGACCTGCTACCGAGTCTTCATTGGGACCCTTTTCGGCTCATGTGTGGGTGCTTTGTGTGGAATATTACCGAGATACAGCAAGATGGCCGAATACGCAGTCAGGTCGGTGGTGTATCCGTTATTTGAATCTATTCCTGCGCTTTGTTGGGTTCTGGTCTTTGTTGTCTGGTTTGGGCTATCGGATGTGACACCCATATTGGCTATTTCGACAGCGGTCATTCCGTTCTTCATAATAAATATATGGGAGGGCGTAAAAGAGCTGGACGAAACTCTAATTGAGATGGCGCATACATGTACAAGAAATCGGCTGCGAATATTGCGAAAGGTAATAATGCCTATGCTTTACCCTTATGCCTTCTCTGCATTTAAGACCTCATTTGAAGTTGCGTGGAAGGTAGTTATACTAGGCGAGGTCTTTGGCGCTGCGTGTGGGATAGGTTACATGCTATGGATCTCCTATGAAGTCTATGCGATAGAGTACGTATTCGCATGGACACTCTGTTGTGCAATAATCATCATTGTGTTCGATTATGGTCTGTTCAACTACATAGACAGGAGGTATATGAGGCGATGGAAGAGGTGAAGGGAAAAGAAGTGTTAAGAATTGAGGGACTGCATAAGCGTTTTGGCGCTCTTGTTGTATTGGATGATGTCAGTTTCGATATATGCCAGGGCGAATTCATTTGCGCATTGGGTCCTTCGGGCTGTGGCAAGACAACAATCCTTCGCATAATAGCGCAGCTTGCATACCTGGACGAAGGTAGAATTTTCATTCACGGTAATGAGCTAATAACAGATGGTTACCTCAACGATCTAAGCGTAGTCTTCCAGGAGCCGAGACTGCTCTACTGGAGAACAGTGGAAGAGAATGTGAAACTCGCTCTTGAGTTAAAAAGGGGTAGAGTTAGCGATAGGGATGAAGCAGTTGTGAGCAAGGCACTTTCGATGGTAGGACTGTCGGATTTCGGAGATGCATTTCCACACGAGTTAAGTGGAGGGATGAAACAGAGGGCTGCACTTGCAAGAGCGCTAGTAACAGAGCCGAGCATATTACTTATGGATGAGCCCCTTACCGGCTTGGACTTACGAACACGGGAGGATTTGCAGGATGAGATACTGAGGATCTGGAAGGAGAGGGATATGACCGCTATTTTCGTTACTCATGACCCGCTGGAAGCTATTTACATGGCAGATCGCATAATTGTGCTATCCGACCGTCCGACAAAGGTAAAGGAAGTGCTGAAAGTGTCACTTAATAGACCACGAAACCGCGATGACAAACGAATTAAGGAATTAGAGAAGTATATAAGAGAACTTTTCGGTTATAAAAAATTAGAATAATATGAAAATCTTAAAGCGGAAGATAAAGGGGGGCCGGAAGCCCACCGGAGAAATAGCTCTGGTTCCTGAGTCGTTAGACGACTTATGGCATCTTAAGCATGTGATAGAAGGCGGTGACCTTGTCTATTCTCTTACATATAGGCGGATAGACGCTGCGACTGATAAGGTCAGACCAGACAAAATAGAAAAGAAACCGATTAGGTTGGGCATGAGGGTAGAAAGAATAGAATTCCATAAATTCTCTCGCAGGTTGCGTATAAAAGGCGTGATTGAGGAAGGGCTGGATACCGAGTTGGGGTCTTATCATACCTTTAACATCGAGCCGGGTGTACAGCTTTCCATCTTGAAGGACTGGAAAGAGCATCAGTTGAAGCGGTTGCGAGAGGCTGAGAAAGCCGTTGACTCGCCGGACGTAATAATAGCTACAATAGAGGACGGAGAAGCAGTTGCTGGTATAGTACGGCAATATGGAGTGGATGAGCTCTTTTCCGTTCGATATGGTTCTGGTAAAGGCGATGGTGGCAGTAACAAGACGGTTTTCTTCGAGGACGTGTTGAAGCACTTGAAAAACTCGTTTCTGTCATTAGATGCAGAAGCAATAATCATTGCGGGTCCGGGCTTCATAAAGGACGATTTCTTATCGTTCGTGAAGGCTAAAGATCGTGAATTAGCGACACAAGCAAGAATAGTGCCGACGTCTTCAATCGGGGTGTCAGGGTTCATAGAAGTATTGAAAAGGGGCGCGGTGGAACAGCTAAGAAAAGAGCAGCGGCTGACACGGGAAGTTACCCTGATGGACCAGTTAATGGCGGAGATAAGCAAAGATGAGGGCGGAAAGGCAGTGTATGGCACGGAAGAAGTAAAAAAGGCGTTGGAATATGGCGCCATAGAGTCCCTTATGGTCTGCGATGAGAAGCTTATGGTACCTGAGATGGTGGAGGGAGAAGGGCCGGGGGAGAGGGGCAAAGGGCTAAAGGCTAAGGGCGAAGGGAGAGAGGAGATAGAAAGGTTGCTTGAGATGGTGGAACGGGAAAGGGGGACAATAGTGGTGTTCAGTACAGAGTTCGAGCCTGGGAATAGGCTTAAAGGGCTGGGGGGAGTTGCTGCACTCTTGAGGTTTCCGATTTAACAAGTACTATAAAGAATATGAGAAGCGATATAGAATCCCAAATACGAGCTGCAATAGCCATAATAAAACGCGGTGGCACTATTGTCTACCCAACAGAAACGGTATACGGCTTAGGCGCCGATGCGTTATCAGAAACAGCAGTACGGGAAGTATATAGACTAAAACGTAGAGATGTTTCACAGCCCATCTCCGTCGCGGTTTCATCATTCGAGATGCTGCACAAAGTCGCCTATACCGATCCCGGAATATCCGAAATCCTTTTCGCACTGCTACCAGGACCGGTTACGGTATTGTTGAAGAAGAAAGAAATTGTGCCCGCACTTTTAACTGCAGAATCAGATGTTCTTGGCGTCCGATTCCCGGATAACGAAATTGCAACCCGGATAATAGAAGAGACCGGCCCCATAACCGCAACAAGTGCGAATGTATCCGGTAGAACTCCACCGACATGCGTAGAAGAAGTGGAACTAGAATTTTTAGTAGATATTATTATACATGGTACTAAGTGTAAGTATAGTATGCCGTCTACCGTGGTGGACATGACGACGGCGAATGAAGGAAAGGCGAAGATAAAAATAAAAAGGAGAGGCGCATGTTATGATAGAGTATTGCACGTCCTGCGGAGTAAAATTACAGGAGAAGGGATTTACAGTTTTCCCCTGCCCTAAATGTGGGAAAGTAGAGATAGGAAGATGTGCTAAGTGTAGGAAGCAAAGTAATTTATATACGTGTGAAGAATGTGGTTTTGTAGGACCGTAGAAAATGAGATGGCAAGGGAAATCAAGACGGAAATGTTCGGGCGGTAGACTTCACCGTCACCGTAAAAAGCGAGCGTATGAGGCTGGCCGGCCGCCAGCAGATACTACTATCGGCGAGACACGAAGAAGGAAGATCGTAGCAAGAGGCGGCAGCGTGAAAATGCGGTTGCTCAGATGTGAATTTGCAAATGTTACAGACATGAAAAGTGGAACCACAAAAGAGGCTAAGATAATAACTGTGAAGAAGAATCTTGCAAATCCGTTCTTCGCAAGGCGAAATATAACCACAAAAGGAGCCGTTATAGAGACAGAACTTGGTGATGCGGTAGTTACCAACAGACCCGGTCAGGACGGAATAGTGAATGCGAAGTTGATTTGATTTCTTTTCTTTTGTTTTGATGGCAGAGAACAAAACAAAATAAATTATTGACACCGATTAACACTGATTAACGCAGAAGAAATTAAATCTGTGTAAATCCGTGTCCTAAATTAAATTTATAGGTAGAAGTTATACTTTATATACAACGAGATAGCACAAGATGTATAAAGTAGTAGGTACAATCTCAGGCGAAGTGGGTCTGCATGAATTCGATTTTATCGTTACAGGCGATGTGAGGCGAAACGAGTACATAAAAATCTGGAGCGAATTGGACGGGTGGATACTGGGGCGAGTGCTGTCTATAGTGGATGCAGATAAGAAGATGGCAACCGCGGAGATTCTAGGCTATAAAGACGCCAGAGGGTTTTTAAAGCAGCCGAAGAGCACTTTAGCACGCGATGTGAAGGTCTTCAATGCAGATCAAACGTTCATCATGGACTCCCTGGGACTGAAATCGGGTGGAATACACTTGGGTGCGCTAGAGGGGCGCAATATACCGGTGTATCTGAGAAAGGAGGAACTTATCCAGAAACATTGTAGCATATTGGCGAAGACAGGCAGTGGTAAATCATACACTTCGGGCGTGCTGATAGAGGAGCTTCTTGAAAAGAACGTGCCCTTGCTTATCATTGACCCTCATGGCGAATATCTATCGCTGAAATACGAGAACCGAAATGAAGATGAGCGGAAGCAGTTGGAAAAGTTGGGTATCTCACCTAAAGGATACGCCTCTAAAGTCGTTGTTTATACACCCGCGAATTTCTCTATAAATCCCGAAGCTGATAAGTTATTCCGTATAGATGGGATAAATCTAAGCGTGAGTGAGTTATATGACTTGTTCCCACTATCGGATGCCCAATTGGGTGTTTTATACCAGTGTATAAATGATATAAAGTCGAAGAAGGAGTTTTATACTATTGAGGACATTATAAAGAAGGTAGTCGAGAGCAAAAGCAGTGCTAAGTGGAGAATGGTCCACTACCTGGAAAGGATCCGCGAGACCGGTATACTGTCCGACAGCCCCACGCGTATAGAAGACCTGGTAAAGGTGGGTCAAGCAGCAATAGTAGATATGAAAGGCGCAGATCCGAAATTACAGCAGTTGATCGTTTATCGTATCTGCAAAGAGGTATTCGAAGGGCGGAAGATGGATAAGATACCACCTTTTATGCTCGTTGTCGAGGAGGCACATAACTTCTGTCCTGAGCGCGGATTTGAAAAAGCAGTCAGCTCAAATATTATGCGTACTATCGCATCGGAAGGCCGGAAATTCGGGCTCGGTATGCTGGTCATCTCGCAAAGACCTGCTCGTGTGGATAAAAACGTTATTTCACAGTGTAATACGCAGATTATACTCCGTGTTACAAATGCCAATGACATCCGGGCGTTGAGCAGAGGCCTGGAATTCATGAGCAGTGAGATGGAGGAGGAAATTAAGCGAGTACCTCTAGGTGTTGCTCTGCTTTCTAGTCCAAGCATAGAGATGCCCATTCTTGTTGATGTGCGGCCGAGAAGAAGCGAGCACGGCGGTAGAGCTGTGGAGATGGTGACAAG
>JAUWVD010000069.1 GCA_030617585.1 Candidatus Methanophagales archaeon | reverse complement strand
TTCCCCTACTATCGCTTGCAGTTCCTTTACTAAATTTGAAAACGTTTCATTCATCTTAATCACCCCTCTAAGCACCTATTTACAAGCTCCACAACATCGTACACTTCTATTTCTTCTTTCTCCGCAGCTTCCTTTAAATTGCGTTTACAGAACGGGCATGCACTCACCAGTGCTTCTGCACCCGCTTCTTTCGCTTCTTTCAGCCGTTCTGCCGCACTCCACAGTGCAAAGTCATCAAATGCCGACTTCACGCCGCCACCGGAGCCGCAGCACCATGCTTGCTCCTTCTCCCGCTTCATCTTCTTTATATCTGCTACTTCGCTTAACACCGCTCGTGGCTCTTCATATATGCCTAAATCGCGGCCTAAATGGCATGGATCGTGATAAGCGGCTTTCATATCATCCTTCTTCAAGTTTATATTCCCCAATCGTGTTAAAAACTGCGTGGAATGCACCAGTTCGACACCCATATCAGGATAATTCTTCTCGAACGTCTTCATACAGCCGGGACATGTAAAAACAACGGTCTTTGCGCCACTCTTTCTTATCTCCTCGACGTTATGTGCCACAAGTTCCTTTGCCGCTTCTACCTGTCCTGTTCTGAATAATACCGAGCCACAGCACCATTCATCGTCCATAACCTGATATTTCAGCCCTAATTTATCGAAGATTCCAAGCATAGCATCTGCAATCTCAGGCACTCTATATCTAGCAGTACAACCGATGTAATACAGTACATCTGCATTCGCGTCGCTTGATTCCGCTTTGTATTCATACTTCTCGCCATATGCATTCTTCGTCTCTTTTATCTTTTCCGCAATAGACTTATGCACATCGAGACTCCAGCCTTTACTTGCCAGCTCGCGCCGCATCTCTTCAAACAGTTCTGGTGCTCCCAGTTCCACATTTGTTATCTGCTTGCACTTCTCGTAACATGCCCCGCATACTGTACATGCATAGACCGAATTCAATAGCCCCTCTGAAGGTTCTGTTATCTCGCCTTCTAATATCGCTCGGAAAATCTCCATCTTGCCAGGTGCGTAAAACGCTTGATAACCATAATATTGCCCGCTGGGGCATAAGGGTAACCATTCCGCGTTCGGATGGAAGCTTGCAATGCTGCACAGCTTGCATTTTACACAATGGTGAATTGCACTCAGTATCTCTTCTTCCCTTTCCTGTTCCATATCTTCAATCTCACCTTGCCACTAACGTTTATCCTCATTATCTAAGGTAGTTTCGATTTTTAATCGTCACGCATACCTTCTGCGATCTCTTTAAGCAGATTCGAGAATTCTTTAAGACTTTCTCCTGCTTTTATCTGTTCATCTGGTTCCATATCATCGGGGTCTTTTTCCATTGCCGGAGAGAGCATCTCCCATTTCTGTGCCAGTGCAGCCGCTTTATCTATCAATTCCGGATTATTCTCTATTACGGAAATCAGCCCACGGTCGTCAGCGCGAAAAAGCTTTCTCATTAGTTTATCTATATCCTTCATCTCTTTCTCTCTCTTCTCTAGCTCCCCCATCATCACGAGTATGTCACCAATGCCATCTAAGCCTGACGAGATCTTATATAACTCGGCTTTAGTGAGTTTCGGCTTCCTTCTTTTTTTTGTCCTCATTTTCACTACATTTACCGCTATTCCATACAGATTCGTGTTTTTCGTTGTGTCATAGCCTCACTCAGCAACCGCCTGCCTCAGCTTGCTCACCAACTCTGCCCTCACACTATCATTTCTGTTGCCACCGCAAACCATGCCCCTAACACCCAGTATATCGGCATTTATCCTCTTTATCGTTGGGATATCATCAAATGTGAGCGAGCCCGCAATAGCAGTCTCCAGTCCAAGCGCCTTTGAATCAGAAAAGAACGTCTTAAGCTCTTCTTCGCTTAGGAACTCCAATGTTGACCGGCCATCCTTTACGCCCGTGTCCACCATTGCCACATCTATATCCACTTCTTTTCCTATCTCTGCAATCTCAAAAGGAGAAACAGAATCTATGCGTGTGTAGTCAGAATAGAAAGCCGCGACAACTTTCTTGTCCGCATCATAACCCTTTACCGCTTTAACAACACCAGTAAGCAAATCTATCGCTTCATGCTTCGTTTTTACGCCGTATAGGCCCACCTTTATGTAATCTGCACCGACAGAGGCCGCACCTAAAGCAGCCAAAGAGGCTGTCCCTGGCTTATAATCAAAATCGCCTATTGCCGCACTCAGTTCCACACCATTTCCTTTCTCTTCTTCTATCAATCCCCTTATTGCAGATATAACCCAGGGGAAATTAGCGCCTAAAGAACCCTCTTTGGGATTCTTCACATCTACTATATCTGCACTTCCACGAATCACTGCCTTCGCTTCTTCCACATCTTTTGGACTAACCAATAATTTCATCTTACTGCTCCCTCTTTTTTCTCCTTAAAACTTCTTTAATTATCTATCTTTTATCGCTTTAATACCCTTACTCCTTTTTCGTTGCCTACATGCACTTCAGCAGCATTTGTAAATATCCCATGCTCGAGTGAGCCGACAACAGAAGAGAGAGCAGTGCTCATTTCTTCGGGATTATGTATAAGGCCAAAATCAGCATCTATTACTAGATTCCCGTGCTCCGTCACGGAATACCCACCCCTGGTTCCTTCACTCCGTAAAGCAGGTTTGCCACCAAGCTTATTCACTTGTTTCTCCACTATTTTCACAGCGTAAGGTAAAACTTCTAAAGGAATCGGTTTAGTTAGCTGCTCCATTATTTTCTCTTCTTCAACACAGATAACAAGCTTTTTTGCGGCGTAAGATACTATTTTCTCCCTTGTATGCGAGCCCCATCCGCCTTTAATCAAATTGAGTTCCGAATCCACCTGGTCTGCACCATCAATGCAGATGTCCAAAGAAGGATGTTCCGAAAGAGTAGTAATGGGAATCCCGCATTCTATTGCCATCATTTCTGTTCTAAGAGAAGTGGGTACACCAAGAATCTCGAACTCCTCTGTCTTTATTCGATTGCCTATCTCCCTTATCACAATTTCTGCCGTAGACCCTGTGCCGAGACCCACCACCATACCATCAGAAATCAAAGAAGATGCCGATTCCGCTGCTTTCTCCTTTTCCCTTCTCTTCTTATCGCCTTTCATGATAGTTTACAATCTGGAGTACGTCCTCATTAAATAAGAACTTTTCTATTTTTTCTTTCCCGTGCTAGCTAGCTAATCGAAAACATAAATGTTATTATTATATTATATCATGTGGGCAGTTGCCTATTACACAAGTAACTTTAAATGCAAGAAAGCAGTGAGGAATGGACCGAGAAATACCGACCAAAGAAGTTAAGTGAAGTTGTGGGCAACGAGAAAGCAATAGAAGAGCTGAACTCGTGGGCTGATGGGGTCGCTAAGTCAAAGAAAGCAGTTATACTTCACGGACCGCCAGGCTGTGGCAAGACTTCCGCTGCGTATGCACTCGCTTCTGAGCGCGACTGGGAGGTTATAGAACTTAACGCATCTGACCAGAGAAACGCCGGAGTGATAAGAAGTATAGTTGGACCCGCCAGTGCAAGCAATACGTTTAGCAAGGCGACACGGTTAATCATTTTGGACGAGGCGGACAACATTCATGGCAATGAAGATAGAGGTGGAACGAAAGCGATAACAGAGATAGTGAAACGAAGCACACAGCCAATAATTCTCATTGCTAATGATAAACTCGGAATGGGAAGAACGCTGTTACGTAACTGCAAGCTAATAAACTTCCAGAGGATAAAGCCGGGTACTGTTTTCCGTGTGCTAAAGGTGATAAGCAATGCAGAAGGGTTGGCTATAGAAGATGAAGTACTACTTATTATGGCCAAAAACGCTAATGGCGATTTGAGATCGGCAATAAACGACTTGCTGGCTATTTCAATGTCAGAATTGAAGATAGAAGCAGGTAGCATAGCGACAGGGGGAAGAGATGTAGAAGAGGACATTTTTGCCGTATTGAAGAAGATTTTCGGTGGATATGACCTGCAAGAAGCCTTAACTTCGCTTTACGGTCTTGATAAGACGCCAGAGGAGAGCATACAATGGATACACAAAAATTTTTCCTATCAACATAATGACAAAAGCTTTTTACATGGTTTGCAGTACCTTAGCAGGGCGGACATGTTTTTAGGGCGCGCGAGACGTCGAGAGAATTTCAAGTTCTGGCGATATACTTCCAGTTTAATGGTTTGCGGCGTGCTTTCTGCAAAAGAGATGCAGGCTGAGAAAAGAGTGCCACGATATTTCCGCTCGCCATGGCAGCGAGAGCAACGGACTAGAGAAAGTATCAAATCCATGCCGGTAAGCGATGATGTAGCAAAGAAAATAGCAGACTATTGCAAAGTGCCTGTGAGCTATGCACGATTCTTTATCGTCCCTTTTTTGACCATTTTTTTCCACGACATGCGGAAGGCGACAGATATTACGGCATCGTTGCGGCTGGATGAACCACAAATAGCATCTTTAATGAGTGGTATGGATAAAGAGGAAAAAGCGAAGAGGATATATCAGGGTGCGTTCGCGATACCAGCGAAAAGGAGAAGTGTGGCTAAAGTTGAAGTTGAAGAAGCACCAATAAAAACGAAGGAAGTTGAGACAGTCGAAGTGGCGGGAGAAGAGGAAGTGGCGAAGAATCAAAAGACGCTGGCGGATTTCTTTTAGTTAACGCAATAACAAAAAGTTTTTAGTATACTAAAGTCTAATGTTTCTTTGGTAAAGCGTTCTAAATCAAAAATTTAATATATATGTCCGATTTTAACTTATATGGAGATTAGCATGTCAGGAACAGTAGCAGAAAAGAT
This sequence comes from Candidatus Methanophagales archaeon, assembly GCA_030617585.1. Classification (GTDB taxonomy): domain Archaea; phylum Halobacteriota; class Syntropharchaeia; order Alkanophagales; family Methanospirareceae; genus Methanophaga. The sequence continues at coordinate 1,722 of JAUWVD010000069.1, read as the reverse complement.
AATCAACGGGCATATTGTGGAGGGTAAAAAGGCTCGTGGGGAAGAGGTTGCTTTGAAGATTGATCAGACACTTACCCAGGATGCAACAGGTACTATGGCTTACCTACAGTTCGAAGCCATAGGCATACCAAGGGTAAGAGCCGAGCTGAGCGTTAGTTATGTTGACCATAATACGCTGCAAACCGACTTCAAAAACCCCGATGACCATAGATACCTGCAATCCATAGCCACGAGATATGGTTTGTTTTTCTCCCGCCCGGGTAATGGAATATGTCATCAACTTCATCTGGAACGGTTTGCTTGTCCTGGTAAGACACTGATTGGCTCAGACAGCCATACACCTACTGCGGGTGGTATAGGCGCATTTGCAATAGGAGCAGGAGGTCTAGATGTAGCGGTTGCCATGGCCGGTATGCCGTACAGAATAAAGTATCCAAAGATTGTTGGTATAAAACTCACAGGAAAACTTCCGGACTGGGTCTCAGCAAAAGACGTCATACTGGAGGTTCTTCGCAGGATAGATGTTAAAGGCGGTGTGGGCAAGGTACTTGAGTACTTTGGTCCCGGAGTTAAGACCCTTAGCGTGCCCGAGAGGGCAACAATAACTAATATGGGCACCGAAACAGGAGCAACGACAAGCGTATTCCCAAGTGACCAAGTGACAAAAGCGTTCATGGAGGCACAGGAACGCGGCGAGCAATGGATTCCACTTGAGGCTGATGCGGATGCAGAATACGATGAGATCATAGAGCTCAACCTAAGCGAAGTAGAGCCACTGGCAGCTCTTCCTCACAGTCCCGGAAAGGTCAAGCCGGTGAGTGAGATTGCAGGGATGGAGGTACAGCAAGTAGCGATTGGTTCCTGTACTAACTCCTCTCTACGCGACCTTAAAATCGCAGCAAATATTCTGAATGGGCATACCATCGCAGATAGCCTGCATCTCACTATAAATCCTGGTTCACGGCAAGTGGTGGAGCACCTTATTGAGAGTGGCGAGATGCGTTATCTCATAGCTGCAGGTGCAAGGATCCTCGAGAATGCTTGCGGTCCGTGTATAGGCATGGGAGCAGCACCGCCGTCTCAGGCCACATCCATACGAACCTTCAACAGAAACTTTGAGGGCAGGAGTGGAACAAAGGATGCACAGATATTCCTCGTGAGCCCTGAGGTAGCAGCAGCCACTGCAATCAAAGGCGTTCTCACAGATCCAAGAGATTTAGGTGTTTATCCAAAGATCGAGATGCCTCTGCGGTTTATTATCAATGACAACATGTTCATACGTCCACTTCCCCCAGAGGAGTCTGCCAGAGTGGCGATTATAAAGGGCCCCAACATCAAGCCACTGCCTGATTTCACGCCACTATCCGACACTCTGGAGGGCGAAGTGCTCATCAAAGTTGAGGATAATATCACCACAGACCACATAATGCCCGCGGGAGCGAGAATCCTTCCGTTAAGGAGCAACATACCTGAGATCTCGAAGTATGTTTTCGAGGCGATTGACCCTGAGTTCCCCACACGGGCTTTGGAGAATGGTGGTGGATTCATAATAGGTGGTGAGAACTACGGCCAGGGGTCGAGCAGAGAGCATGCTGCACTTGCACCCAAGTATTTGGGCGTTAAGGCGGTCATTGTCAAGTCTTTCGCACGCATCCATTTAGCAAACTTGATAAACTTCGGTATAGTGCCTCTGACATTTAAAAATCCCGCAGATTACGATTC
>JAUWVD010000159.1 GCA_030617585.1 Candidatus Methanophagales archaeon | reverse complement strand
ACATCGAAAATATCGGGCAACTGCTCGCCCTCATACATTCTGGCTATTTCGTACTCAATCCCAGTATCGTGTAGAAAGTCATCCAAGTATCCGGGGCCTTCACATGCTATGTGTTGGACTATCTGTACTTTCATAATATTACTACCTCCTGCTCAAAGTTTACTTAACTCCACTTATTAGATTATTTGAGAGATTTGCATAGGGATTATGAAAAAATAAGAAATTGCGTTGGAAGATGCAAAGAATAATCGAAAATGCAGTTAAAACGGGAAAACTGGTAGGATATATGACTTCAATGTCGCATAGGTACGAGTTATCGGAAATTCGGCACTGTGGAAACAAATATAAAGAATGATAGCAATAATATCATACGGGCGAATGAGCATGATAAGTGAAAGCGACAAAGTGATTATTACCCAGTGTGCAAGGAAATATAAAGTTTCATCCATTTATCTATTTGGATCATCATTAGAGAGGAATAGTGAGCCTAACGATATTGATTTAGCAGTAAAAGGAATAAGACCTAATGTCTTTTTCAAATTTTATGGTGAATTACTGAGAAGTATATCTAAGCCCGTAGATCTTGTAGACTTATCCAGAAAATCGCTATTTAATCGAATAATAGAAGAAAGAGGAGTTAAAATTTATGGATGAATTACTTCGAGAGATTCAGGCAGAAAAAGAATACATATTGGATACACTTCGGGCATTAAACGAAGCATTGCAGCGAAAAGAGAAGACTGCCGTTGAGTTAGCTGCTATCTCCACGTTTCTCCAAAACACGTACAATGGAATAGAGAACATACTTAAGAGGATACTAAAATTTAAAGGAATATTTATCCCCGTATCAGAATCGTGGCACAAAGGTTTAATAGACCTGTCGGTTGATAATCAAATAATTTCGCTTGAACTTTCAAAGAGACTGGACGAATATCGCGCGTTTCGACATTTCTCCATTCACGGATACGGTGTATTGTTAGACAAAGGAAAATTGATGCCACTTGCTACAAATTTGCCGGATTTGTGGAGCGATTTTGAATCCGAAGTTGATACATTTATAAAGTCATCTAGAAATAAATAATATGGAATGCCGAACTTCCGATAACAGAGCGTATCTGGCTAGGGTGCTTCGCACCTCCGCCCAAAAACTCAAAAATTGAAATTGTGAGGTAGAAATATAGTCACCACAGACCAACCCAAAACGAGGACACAACAAGATGTTGTGCATTACGTTAAAACGATGAAAAAAAACATCAAAATACCTTTATTGACCATAGAGAAGTAATAACCGTTTCACCGTTATTTTAACCCGAGTTGCTTTCTGATTAGTTCGCAAATTCTATACCTATTTCTTTAGTCTGCGCCATAGTCCGATGTGAAATCTCCCCCTCAACCATTAAGCGGTATGCGTCACGGATATTTTCTTCTAACTCTTTCAGCGATTCGCCCTGGCTAAAAGATTATCCACACTTCATTGAGCATGTTTGCAATAACAATCCATCACACAATGCAGGCAATCTTGATGGGAATGATTACCATTATCGCCGTCTTTCTTAAACATTTCCGGTGGCATCAGCCAGATTTTACCATTATTTAGTGCCACAACCCGGTCGCCCATCTCCGCCACATCGGCTAAATTATGCGTAACAAATACCGTTGTGATGCCCATCTCTCGCTGTACCTGCCGAATCTCCTTTCTGAGACATTCACACATACCTATGTCCAAGCTGTTAAACGGCTCGTCGAGGAGTAACACTTTTGGCGAAGATGCAAGAGCCCGTGCGAGAGCCACTCGCTGTTTCTCACCACCGCTGAGATTCTTCGGATACCTATCTTTTAGATGCTCTATTTTCGTCAACTGTAATAAGTCATCCACTTTTTGCATTATCTCTCCCTCCTCTTTCCCTTTTATCATTAAGCTGTACCCGACATTAGAAGCGACATCGAGATGAGGGAACAATGCCAGATTCTGGAATATGTAACCAATCTGTCGCTCGTTTACGGGCGTTTTATCAACGGGCACACCGTCAAAGAGAACGGCCCCCGTGTACTTAGCCAATCCGGCAATGATATTAAGTAAAGTAGTCTTTCCGGCACCGTTCGATCCCAGCACTACCAGTAACTCACCGTCAAATATTTCCATATTCAGGTTGCTGAATACATAATTGCTAATCCTTTTTAATTCTATGCTTGGCATTATGGATTACCTCGTAATTGTAAATTTTGCTCTTTCCATTTTTCATTTTCCATTATCTGCTCAAAATTCACTGATTTTTGAGCAGATACGCTACCTCCATCCATTTGTGATTCTATTCTCCATGATTTGAAAAACCCGCTCGAATGTGAGGCACATCACTGAAAGAACCATCAGGCAGACGATTATCACATCCATCCGCAGTAAACTCTCTGACCTCATCATCAAAGCTCCGATACCCGTAGGAATCGCAACCATTTCCGCTGCTATCACCACCCGCCATGCCATACCCGCCTCTAACCTCAATCCGGTAAAGATATTTGGTACTGCAAGTGGCAGAACAACCGAGGTTAAAATCTTCCTATCTGAAGCACCCAGGATCTTTGCCGCTTTTATTACTTCGCGGTCCACACTTTTGATGCCCGTAATTGTATTGTAGAGTACAGGGAAGAAGGAGCACAGAAAGATTAATGCAACAGGCAGCAGATCATTTATCCCTATCCAGACCATCAGCAATGGCGCCCAGCCTAGGACAGGTATGGGATAAAGGAGACTAAAAATCGGATGAAATGACTTGTCTATCACCTCTTTACTGCCCATTACGATTCCAACGGCAATACCTGCGGCTGAACCTAACAGAAAGCCTATCAGTACCCGGGAAAGACTGCACAGAAGATTGACCAGTAAAATGCCACTGACTATTAAATGATAGAATTCTAGCATCACGTCAGAAAAGGCGGGAAATATGTAGTTGGGAACCAGATTCAGTTGTGCGATGCTCTCCCACAGTAATATGAATACCATAACCGGTAGTAATCCCACAAAAATTCTTTTAATAAACATCTCTTTCACCCTGTAAGAACCTTGTATCGATGATTTCATCGGCTCTAACCCCTTCCTCTATATAGCCTTGTCTCACCATATAATCTATCATCTCCTGAACGGATTCGGCATCTATGTCGGTCGTGTAGTTCAGCCTGCTCATCGATTTGTTGATGACTTCTGGTTCCGTGTCCAGTACATTGGCAAGAATTATGGTGGTAGGATCAGGATTCGCATTTAGCCAGTTCGTTGCCTTTTGGGTAACCCAAACAAGTTTTCGCACGGTCTCCGGGTCATTCTCTATCAAGTCGGTCTTCACAACAAGGACGC
>JAUWVD010000035.1 GCA_030617585.1 Candidatus Methanophagales archaeon | reverse complement strand
TATGCCTGCGATCAATATCGTCTTCGGCGACATTTTGACTGCCGATTCTTCTACGTCATAATATCGCATTAAGCCGGCAGAGGACATAAGCCCACGCTCTTCTCCACTTCCTCCACCTCCTCCACTACTACCCTTTCCTTCTTTCTTTGCTTTCTTCGCGGTTTTTACTTTTCCCATATTTCCTTATTTGTTTTTGTAGTTATATTAAAAATCAATCTTCAATTTCAAACCATATTTCTCGGTTATAATATCCACTCCCGCATCGCCTGATTCTATCTTCGCCACATGTAATGTCGCTTTCAAATCAGTATAGGTGCTTTTTAACTGCTCTTTTGTCTCTTCATCGCATTTAAATAATATTCGGCTTACCTGCGCATTCAACGCCTTCTTGTTAAGTGTTTTATATTTCCTCACTGCCGAAATCACATCCACGGTCTTATCGCCTATCTCCTCTACTTCAGTGTCAATCATAGCAGCATCCAGTTCAGGCCATTTTGATATATGGATGCTCTTACAGTTCTCTTTATCTGCGAAATAAGCGTGATATATCTCTTCTGTGATGTGGGGCTGTATGGGTGCCATCATTTTAAGCATCGCCAGTAATGAGACATAGAGCGTATATTGCGCACTCAGCTTCGCTTCTTCCCCACGCTCGGTATTATACAACCTGTCTTTCACCATCTCTAAATAGGAATCGCAGAAAGTATGCCAGAAGAAATTCTCCATGTCTTTCTTGACCGTTGAGAATTCGTATTCATTGAAACTAGCCGTGCATTCTCCGATCAGCCTATTCAATTTGGAAAGCAGCCATTTATCCATGAGCTCTAACTCACATCCGTTGTTCAAATCATAGCCTTCCAAATGCAGTAACGCAAATTTGGAGGCATTCCATAATTTGTTCACGATTTTCACGCCTCGCCTTATCTCTTTCTCTTCATACGGCAAATCTTCACCAAGCTTGGCTGAGCAAGCCCAGAACCGTAAAGCATCGGCCGAATACCGTTCAATAACGCCCTGCGGCTGTATTACATTACCTTTACTCTTGCTCATCTTCGCCTTCTTCGGGTCGAGGACGAAACCGTTGATTATAACATCCTTCCAGGGGACCTGGTTCTCATGCAGCAGCCCCTTCACAACTGTATTGAAGAGCCAGAAAGTGATAATATCATGGCCATTGCTCCTCAACGACATTGGATAGATCTTATTGAAAAATGCATCGTCCTCTTTCCATTTAGTTGCGATTTGGGGCGTTAGTGATGAGGTGGCCCATGTATCTAGCACATCCTTTTCCGGTTTGAATCGGTCACAGCCGCATTTTGGGCATTTCGCTATCGGTGGTGCATCTGATGTTGGATCCACCGGCAAATCCTTATCGTCCGCAATCACTTCGAAATCGCATTCTTCACAGTACCAAACAGGGAATGGGATACCATAGTACCTTTGCCTTGATATGCACCAGTCCCATTTTAAGCCCATTACCCAATTATCATATCTCGCCTTCATATACGGCGGATACCAGTTGAGCTTCGCACTCGCATCGAGAAACCGCTCTTTCAAGTCCAGATATTTTATGAACCACTGTTTTGTCATGATATATTCTACTGCAGTGCCACATCGCTCATGCACATTAACAGTATGAGTAATCTCCTTTTTACCCTTTAACAGCCCTTGTTCATCTAAATCAGCGACTATTGCACTTCTCGCTTTCTTTATGCGCATACCCGCGTATTTCCCCGCCTGTTCTTTCATTCTTCCGTGTTCATCAATAACGGAAATCCAGGGTAAATTGTGCGTCTTCCACCATTCTACATCTGTGCTGTCTCCCGCAGTGCAACACATCACGATTCCTGTCCCGCTCTCCGGATCCACCGCTTCATCTTCCATAATCGGGACTTCAAGCCCAAATAGCGGCACTTCCGCATTTTTACCCTCGTAGCCCTTATATCTTTCATCATTGGGATGATAGAAAACAGCCACGCAAGCGGGTAAAAGCTCGGGTCTTGTAGTAGAAATCAGCAAATCCGCGCCTTCTATCTTGAAGGTTATGTCATAAAACGAAGAAGGTAGGGTTTTATCTTCTGTCTCTACCTGAGCGATGGCAGTGCCGCATTTTGAACACCAAACGGTAGGTTCATGTTTCCTATATGCCCGTCCATTATTGTGAAGTAGAATAAAACTCCTTTGTGAGGTCTTTCTGCTCCATTTGTTAATCGTACGATAGGTAATATCCCAATCTGGACTTATACCCAAACTTTTCCAATCCTCGAGCATCCTCTGCGCCGCTATTTCGCTCTCCTTCAGACAGAGTTCAATAAATTCCTGCCTTGACATCTCCTCTGCCATCTTCCCTGTCTTCTTCTCAACATAAAGCTCAGTGGCAAGCCCATTATTGTCAAACCCGAAGGGATAGAATATGTTTTTGCCCTGCATACGCTGAAAGCGCATTATTGTGTCCGCCTGGATGTATGCCATTGCATGTCCGATATGCATATTACCAGAAACCGTTGGTGGTGGCGTATCTAAGGAATAAATAGGATCATTACTTCCCGGATCAAACTTGTAAACGCCTTCTGTTTCCCAGAATACCTGCCATCGCCTTTCTGCTTCTTTTACCTCGTATCTTTTGGGGATGTTCATTTCATTTCATTCTACCGATATGTATTGTATATTTCATACTTTTTTTAAAAGGCTTTAGAGCATAAAATTAATATAAATATGATCCTGAAGATGGAACTAACGCAGATTGGGGTAATCCACACGCCGTATAAGACTCTGAGTGAGTGCCCCCACCAAACGTGCAAATCGGAACAGATTGCCGAGATAGAAGTCTATGACGACTACGTGGGTGGCTTAAAGGATGTAGAAGGTTTTTCGCATATCCTTATTCTCTACTGGCTGCATAAAGCAACGGGGTACTCGCTTCTTGTAACAACGCCCTGGGATGCTAAACCACATGGCTTATTTACCACGAGGTCGCCGAGAAGACCAAATCCAATTGGTATCTCTGTTGTTGAGTTAATAGAAAGAAGAGGGCACATTCTGAGGATTAAAGGAATAGATGCAATTGATGGCTCCCCTTTGATAGATATAAAACCCTATGTCTCCGAATTTAATGAAAAAGGGGCTGTGAAGATAGGCTGGCTTGAAGGGAAGGTTTAGTTAGATTGAGCAATACTGGGAACAGAACCACCCTGCCACTCTTTATCTCTCTCTCATTTATTCGTGATAAAAATCTGAAAGATTTATATTTAAATAGATAAGGGTGTTAAATTATTGAGGATATGTGTTTGAGATGGAAATAAAGGGGGGAAGAAAAAAGGGAATATGGAAGCAAGAAATGTTATATTCTCGGTTGTGATGGTTGTCTGCACTTTCGTGCTGACGTACAAATGGCTAAGCCGGTATGGGAATGACCTAGTGATTGTAACTTCTGCTGTGATACTAGCAGCAATGGTTGCACTCTTGTTCTTAAGTGTAGACGCGAAATTAAAGAAGATAGAAGAGGAGATAAGCGAAAAGGAGCGGTCTTTACGGGTGAGTATGCAATCGGTGGAACAGGAAGTGCGAGAGAAAGTAGACACTGCAACGAGGAAGATAGAGGATGTGAGAGAATCGATAGTGAAGCGAGGATATCGGTAAGATGGAAAATGTGGCAAGAGATAATGGCGATGTTCGAGGGTTTACCATCGCAAAAGAAAGTTATCGAACTATTATTGGCAAGAGGTTTTCAGGTAACTCCTGAAGGTAAAGTCGCCTCGGGCGGGATTGATATACCACATACGCAGATAGCAAGTGAGATAGGCGTGGATAGGCGTGTAGTAGATATGACGGTGAAACGGATACAGAAGGAGCCCGTGTTGACGAATGTATTTGAGAATATTCGCTCTATTGCGTTTCTCGTTGATGTCGCACCTTTGTTAGGGCTCAGCGTGGTTATAATCCATCCTATGGATGCACGAGAATGTGGGATACTTAGCGATGTCGCTATGGTGATAGCGAAACGAGGCTTTAGCATAAGACAGGCGGTTAGTGACGACCCGTATTTAACCGACGATCCGAAACTCACGATTATTACCGATAAAAATATACCGGGTGAATTAATAGAAGAGATAGGAAAGCTAAAGAGTGTTAAAGGCGTGCAAATACATACGCCGTTATAAGATAAGTATCGAATTCTTTATGCATTGTAAGGTAATTAAGATGGAGCATAACAGAAAGGCGTGAACCCCAGGGTGTGGTAGCAGAGGTTATTATTACCGGTGGCGGATGGACAGTGCTGGCAGGTCTGGAGGAAGTGGCACATCTACTTGCGGGAAAGGATGTAATAGAACGGGACGGAGAGCCATGTGCAAAGAGAGGTAAGCGAGGCGGGAAGAAACAGGTTTATAGAGGTTCCGGTACGATTAGAGCGGGTAATGACGTGATAAGATTGGCAAAAGAGGCCCCACCGAAAGATAAGGTGCCGCTACTACAACCGATGATACTTAAGGGTAATATTGTGGCGGATTTTTCGTTTTCGGTGGAAGAAGCGAGGAAACGGGTGCAGGAGCAGATAAGGGTCATTGAGGGTGCATCTATCTAGAATTCCGACAATTCTTCTATCTCTAACCGATCCAGGAGCAGATAAAGGAGTCTCTGTTTGAAATTTGAGTATGCACCCTTATTTGGCACTGCTATTGCTATCTTTCGATCAGATAACACGGGATAGGCAGCTTTAAAGACCACACTCGTTTTCCCTAGCCATCTCGGCATTGCATCAGTTACAAAAACCACCGGAAAGTTCTTCCAGTCCAGCACCTCAAATCGCGATAAGCTATCAACAATTGCTATATGCAGTGTATCGTGCTCTAAAAGCATGTCACTTGTAAGAAATAGAAATGAGTCATCCATCTCGAACCCGCTGAAATGTCCTGACGTCTCCTCTACTGTTTCGCTTTCTGGTATACCAAGAGTATCAGCAAATCCTCGCTTTTTCAGTCTCTCCCTTGCACCCCTCACAAGTTCTTCTATCAGCTTTTCAAGCTGTTGTTTCACGGGCAGCGCTACGAGTTCTTTCGCTTTCCACGCCCACATGCGCTCTTTTAATTCGCTTTTTTTCGCGTCACTCTGATACAAATCGAGGAATTCCGTTTCATACTTTTCGCCATATACGCAGATTCTATCTCGGATCAATCGCTCCTCTACGGACTGAAAGACAGCAGGAGTGAATATCTCAGAAATATCGGTTTTCAGAATTTCATATTGCGTGGACCCAAGAAGGCCGTGCCTTCCCAGTTCCAAAAGTAAGTATAGCGCTTTTAGTGTCGCTTTATCCTCTTCTTCTACCGCTTTTTCAAAATAAGCCAATAAATCGCCTGGCTGCGGTGCATATTCCGCGGCTAATACATCGAATACCTCTTCATAGCCTGATAAGCAAAGATATGCATCATGTGCCCCTACTTTCACTATCTGTTTCTGTCTAAGCAATTTTAACAGATCCTTGCCGTCTTTTCCAGTCAGTGCATTGAAATTCTTCACAAGCGCTTCTTCTGTTGTACATCCATCCATAAGATGAAATAGCCCTATCAATGTCTTCACATCCTCATTTTCCTTCACCAAACTCAAAATCGTGTTTTTATATTCTTCAAGAAGCATTTCTTCTCTCTCCTCCGTTTTTGCCTAATAACCTATCTACGAGCCATACTGCATCAAACTCCACTAAATCATCATAATCTTGACCTTTACCCAGGAACAGAATGGGTTTGGAAGTAGAATGCGCAATGGAAATAGCTGTTCCACCTTTCGCATCCACGTCCACCTTTGTCAATATTGCGGCATCTATACCTATATCTTCGTTAAACTTCTTCGCCCTTTCTACCGCATCGTTACCTGCAACCGCTTCATCCACAAATAGCACCATGTCCGGCTTGGTCACGCGGCAGATCTTCTTTAACTGCTCCATAAGATTTATGGATGTGTGCATCCTTCCTGCGGTATCTGCCAGAACCACATCTATCCTATTTGCACCCGCATATTTATTCGCGTCATATACTACTGCTGCTGGGTCTGAACCATATTGATGCTTAATCACTTTTAGCCCCAGATTCGATGCATGTGTCTCTATCTGTTCTGCAGCCCCAGCCCTGTATGTATCGGCAGCCGCAATCACCACTGAATGACCGGAACCAAGTAATTTCTTCGCCACTTTCGCTATACTCGTGGTCTTACCCGTGCCATTCACACCCACAAAAACGATAATTATGGGTTTATTGCCCTTATCTACAAACGCATCAAAATCGAGTTCAGAATCAGCGGAAAAGACATTTAATAGCGCATTCCTTACCGCTTCTTCCACTAATACCTCTGTATCTACACCCCATTTCCGTCTCTTACCTACTAATTCGCGTTTCACATTGACTTTTATCTCCTCGGCTACTGAGAACGCAACATCGCTCTCCAACAAAGCCATCTCCAGCCCTTCCAGCGGCTTTTCCAAATCCTTCTCATCCAAAATAGTCTCGCGATCTAATATCGCCTTACCTTTCTCCTTTAGCTTCGTCCCAATACCCTTTGTTACTTCCTCTTCTACTTCCTCTACCTTTTCTTCCTCTAGCTCTTCGCTCTCATCCTTCGCCTTTATCCGCTCCACTACGTTTTCGCGAAATTCGCCAATCTTCTTCCTCAGACCGTCAAACATTTTTGCTCTCTTTTACTTGCTCTCCCTTCTCCCCTCTCACCTCTTGTTCTCTCTCAAGTCTAACCTTGCCCGCCCGGTCCGGAAGTGAGTTCTTGCAATCTTGCCTGTAATTTCTGCGCCTCTTGCTCCATTTTTTGCAGTGCACCCGCCATCTCACGCTGTGTACCCTCTAATTGAGTCTTCTTTTCTGTGAGAAAGACAATCGAAGAATCCGGGTCTTTTTCGGCACTTATTCCGCCACCTATTTGGACTATAATCGTATCTATATTGCTGACTGAGACATAGATCAACGAGTTCGCACCTATAGGTACCATAAGCTCGTCCCCCACTTTCAGATTTTTCAACTGTTTTATCGTCTCTATCGCCTTATCATGCTCAGCTAATGCCTGCCCAACAAAGGTCAACTCCTGTGTTATTGTCTCTGCTTGCGCCTGATACTGTCGCAATTGTGAAAGCAAAGATTGCGCCTCCGCCTGCATCTCCTGCTCCTTCTCAGTTACCCCTCTCGCTCTTTCCTCCATTTCTATCACCTTCAAGATTTATTACTTCTTTCATCCATATAAGAGAATAATGAAGATAAAGGGCAGGAGTATTTCAAAGGGTACAGCCAAAGGGAAAGTATTATTATCAAAGCAAAAGATCTCATTCCTCGGTGCTGTGGACCCTGTCACGGGCATCATCGTAGATAAATCGCTAGACATCTATGGTAAGAACATAACGAATCGCATTTTGATATTCCCTGGTGGTAAGGGCTCAACTGTTGGCTCTTATGTTATATACCAGCTCAAAAAGCACGGTAAGAGCCCGTGTGCCATGATTAATCGCCGTTCCGATACAATAGTGGCTGTTGGTGCGATCATAGCAGAGATACCCGCGGTTGACTCGCTTGAAATTGACCTGATCGAAGCTGAGCAGATAAAGGATGACATGGAGGTGCTTGTGAATGGAACCGAAGGCTATATCGAATTACCATGAGGCGACATTGGAAAAGCAGGGATACCATTTTGTAGCTCCACACAAGCACAGTGCGGTGAAAACATGTTTATGGTTAAGACGGTCTATTAGAGCGGAGGGGAATTGCTATAAGGGCAAATTTTACGGTATTAGTGCGCATAGATGTGTCCAGATGACGCCTTGTATCTTCTGCAACCAGAGATGTATCCATTGCTGGCGCCCTCTGGAGGCGTTTAACATGGGGGAGGAGGCTGTTGCATGGGATACACCTTTAGAGATAGTCGAAGGCTGTATGAAAGAGCAACGTCGGCTCATTTCCGGATTCAAAGGCTCGTCTAAGACAAGCAAGGCCGCATTTGCAGAGGCCGAAGAGCCTAAACATGCTGCCATCTCGCTCATTGGCGAGCCTACGTTGTATCCACATTTGCAGGAACTTATACAGGAATTCCATTCGCACGGGATGACCACTTTTGTGGTGACAAACGGTACGAATCCTGCTGTGCTGCGTGAGATACACCCGTCTCAATTGTATATATCACTGAATGCACCCGATGAAGCAATTTACAAAAGGGTCGCACATGCAGACTATTGGGCTCAGATACAGGAATCGCTGGAAGTGATGAAAAGGATGAAAGAGAGAACGGTGATAAGAATAACCGCTATGGCCGGGACGAATATGGTAGATCCTGGAGGCTATGCGAAATTGTTAGAAACAGCAAATCCCGATTTCGTCGAGGTGAAGGCATACATGCACATTGGGTATTCAAGAAAGCGATTGAGTAGGGCTGTTATGCCCTCACATACAGAAGTAAAAGAATTTGCAGGTGAAATTACCGAGCACTTGACTTCCTCTGGATATAACTATAAGATTGTAGATGAATCGGAGATAAGTCGGGTGGTTCTTATATCAAACCTTTCTTCAGAAGTGGAAGCATTACCAAAGCTATGAAGTCTTCTTTTCTTTATTTAGATCGTTGTCTCGTCATTCCTGCACATGCTTCATTATATGCGCGATCTCAGGCATGATTATCGAATTTAATGCTAATCTAACAGCATTTGGCGAGCCGGGCAGGCAGAAAATCGCCTTCTGGGCTATCACGCCGGCAATTGCACGGCTCAATACCGCTGCGGTACCAACTTCATCATAACTTATCCGCCGGAAGAGCTCGCCAAAGCCTGAAATCTCTTTCTTCAGGAGCATTGATACAACTTCTATTGTAATATCGTTCTTTGTCAATCCCGTACCGCCAGAGGTGATGATGAACTCGGCATCGGAATTCAAAGCTTTTGTTACACCTTCGTGTATTTTGTCTTCCTCATCAGGCACAATACTATAATAAACGACCTCATGACCGTTTCTGGTCACAAGCTCTTTTGCTATTTCGCCTGATAAGTCCGCGACGTCCGTTTCTCCTTCTTCCTTCTTCCAGTATTTGGAAGTGCTTATAGTAATTATAGCACATTTGTATTGCTTCTTCGCACCTTTTTTATGCTTTGCTGGCGTCAACATTTTTTTTAACGTTTTATTACTATTAATTTAACCTTTTCAATAAACACTTTAAAACTTACCTCTTTCGTTAGTTCCGTGCTTTCCTTCCCTTTTCCGTGAAAATGTGGTATTTGTTCCCCAAGGTGATGAACATAATCCTTGTCATATTTTAACTTTAATGCTTTTATATCAGGGGCATTATCAAAGCCAAATATCACAAAATCTTTATTTATC
>JAUWVD010000013.1 GCA_030617585.1 Candidatus Methanophagales archaeon | reverse complement strand
GTTAGGCACTGAGGGCTTTGTTCGAGGAGTCACTCGATGAAGGTATTCGTGAGCCATAGTCACTGAGCTAAAGCCTTGCCCTTGCCCTGGCGATCCGCCCGTACCCAAAAATATATCTGCATGGATAAACGAGTACGAGTTCCTGAAAGTGCAGCCGTCACTGTATCGATAAAAAATGCAATCCCGGACGAAGCTGAGTTCATGATAATTTGCCTCGGTCGGTACTTGATCACATGATTTTTCTGATATATCCTATCCACGCTGTCCAAAATTGGGTCTCGAAAGAATGCATCTCATGACTTTCTTCAAAAACGCATTAAGGGTATAATCTGCGACAGATGCACGAGTGAAGAAGAAATGGAACTAGAAAGAACGTTCGTGATGATAAGCACATCAATGAACTCACGCATTGACACATGAACGCACTAAGCCCATTCAGTCACTTCGTAATTGTTCTTAATGACCTTTTTGGTAGGGTAGACTTCTTCAATAATCTCGTCCGGGTCGAACCAAAGATAGATCTCTTTTTTTGCGGATTCTTCGGAGTCCGAGCAATGGATAACGTTCTCCATGATGCCCTTTTTGCTAATCCTACCGTATGCTCCGCGGATGGTTACCGGGTCTGCTTCGAGCGGATTCGTTGCACCCGCTATCCTTCGCACTTTTGAGATCGCGTCCTCACCTTCGGACACAAACACAAGTACGCGTTCATACTCAGGGCCATAGGCTTCACCGGAAAAGTATCCATAAAGGTCATCAAAAAACGGTTCGCCTTTTAAATGCTCATAATGCAGCTCCGCAAGTTCCCGCGATACTTTGACAACCTTTGCACCAATGATCCTCAGACGTGCTTCTAAAAGGCGGGTGAGGATGTTCCCGGTCAATGATTTCATCAGTGCGTCTGGCTTCAGAATGATCAGTGTGTATTGATGTTTCTTTGTTGCTTCCGTCATTGCTTGCACATCTTCCTGGTTAGATATAGAATAGGTCTATTCAATATAAATATATTTAAAAAGGATACTTTGAGAGAACAAAATAAAATCCATTATTGACATTTTACATTTTACATTGTCTGCACTTACCTCTTACCGCCAGCTAAGACCGCAGCCGCCCTAGCTGCGCTTTCCGGTGTAAAAAATACGGGCAAACCTTTTTTCTCCTCGAAATGCTTTGCCATTCGCCTTGTAAACTTGCCACCCGGACTACATATGAGTATCGGTTTATTGTATATGTCTCTGAGCTCTTTCAGCTTATCTACCAGTCGTTCCGTGATTTCCGGCGGACCCCATAGAACAATTACAATGACAATATCGTATTCGTCCCTCAAGCCCTCCTCAAGGGCAATAACGTAATCCTCATCGGTAACACTACTGGTCAGGTCTATGGGATTACCAGTAGCAGTGTAACCAGGCAGTTTGGCGCTCAAGCGTTTTCTCGTCTCCTCTGTAAGACCAGTAACTTCAAGTCCCAAAGTTTCACATGCATCTGCCATAGTTACAGCGACACCACCACCATCCGTTATAATCAAAACCTTTTTGCCTGCGACCAGGTCATAGGAGTTCAAAACTTTACAGGCATCCTTTAACCCCTCATAGCCGTCCACCTCAATTATCCCGGCCTTTTTAAATGCCGCCTTATATAGCTCATACCTACCGGATATTGCACCCGTATGTGATTTGGCAGCATGTACTCCCGCCTCCCTTTTGCCAACCTTAAGAGCAACAACGGGCTTTCTCTTTGTGCATCGAGATGCCACCTCTACAAACCGCCTTCCGTCGTCTACCGATTCCATGTATAAGACAACAACCTTCGTTGCATCATCATCAACCAGGAAATTGAGGCACTCTGTCTCACCAACATCAACTCTATTCCCATAACTCACAATCCTTGCGACACCAATACCTTCTGACGCCAGCTCATCCACGATCATTTCAGCAAAAGAACCGCTCTGAGTGAGTATAGAGATCCTGCCTCTTTTGAGCCGCTTCACCCGTTCCACAGGTATAAAAAAAGTATCCATCCTGGACACAGTATCATAAATGCCCAAACAGTTTGGACCGATGATCCTTATCCCTTTCCGCGCAACAATCTCTTTTAGCGCTTCTTCCAACCGCCGCCCGGAATCTCCGACCTCCTTGAAACCCGCACTGATAATGATTGCGCCCTTGACATTTTCGACTGGCTTCAGCACCCCCAACACTTTAGAGGCAGGTAGTGCAAGAATGGCCACATCAATATTGTCCTTTATCTCGGTCATTGTGCGATAGCACTTGCGGCCATCAATAGAGGGATATTTAGGATTTACCAGATAGATAGTCCCACGAAAACCGATTCGCTTAAGGCTTTCCAAGATGATATGAGAAGCTTTTCCGGGGGTCGGCGAAGCACCAACAACGGCGATTGTTTTCGGGTTAAAGAAGAAGCTTATGTCTGTTCCAATACTCATTTACCTCCTCCTGTATCTTATTCAGTGCCGCCTCCTGCCTAACAGGTTTAAAGAGATGGGCGAACCGCCCCTGTACTTGTAGATATTCTTCCACTTGCTTAAATCTTTTGGGGACAACCGTATGAGTAACAACACCAAAAACAGCCTCTTTTAGTGCCCAGACGCCAGTATCAACCGCCAGTTTTGCGAGTTTTACCGTGTATGACGAGTCTATTCCCCAACCAGGGGGGCAAGGAGAAAGAGCTATAAACAGTTTTGGGCCTTTGTACTGTTCTGCCTTTTTAAATTTGTTAATCAAATCAACAGGGTGGGCTGGCGAGATGGTAGCAAGATAGGGAGGCTTGTGGCTATTCCAAATTGCAAAGAGATCTTTCTTTGCAAGTTCCGATCCTATTGGGCATATCCTCCCTGGAGGGGTTGTGCCGGTCTTTGATGCAAATGGTGTTGCCCCAGACCACTGGACGCCGGTATTGCCATATGACTCATTATCATAACAGATATAATAGAAGTCGAGGTTGCGGTTGATAGCCCCCGAAGTAGAAGAAAGACTCATATCGTAAGCAGACCCATCACCGGTCAATACAACCACCTTCAAATCCTCTTCCGGGTCAAGCCTACCTTTTTTTATTAAAATGTCCAGCGCATCCCGTATCCCTTGCGCTCCGGCAGGTGCACATGCCATTGCGGTATAAAGCCAAGAATTCTTAAATGGGGTATAGGGATAGATGGTAAGCAGAGTGAAACAACCGGCTGCATTTACTATTACTATCTTTCGCCCCAGTGCCTTCATACAGTGCCTCAATGCCAAAAGACCACCACAACCCGCACAAGCTGGAGTGCCTGGGAGCATATTCTCTTCAGGCGGGATGTCTTTGATTGATTTTATACGTTCCATAACCATATCTTTCACCCCTTTCCCGCCATCCTCTTTAATCTCCCCATTTCCTGCCATTCCTTATCCGTGTATATAAGTTGAGCGGTTCCCGCATCTTCTGTATCCACACCCGTAACTATCTTATTAATGATGAACTCAAACTCGTCAGGGCTTATGTTTTTACCACCAAGTCCGGCAATAAAAGATAGCAGGAGCGGCCTATGTTTCTCATTGTATAGGCAACTGGCAATCTCAGAATGTAGAATCCCGCCCTTGCCTATGCTGATGTTCTGGTCTATGACCGCAACCGCCTTCTTCCTGCTGATTGCTGCTTTTAGATCTGCCACGGGAAATGGCCTTACGAGTCGCAACCGCAAAAGCCCAGCCTTTATTCCTCTTTCTCGGGCATTGTTAACAGCCGCCTTGCCGAGAGTGGAGAAGGAGTTGGTCATAATGAGAACATATTCAGCGCCGTCCAGCATATAGCCTTCAATGGTATCATAGTTTCGACCAAATCCGGTTTCAAATTCATCACAGACCTCTTTATAGACCGCCAGCGCGTTTTGACTCGCCATATGCATCTGGTATTTGAAATATGAATAGCTAGACCCGCCAAGTACTGCCGCGCTTTGGGCCATTGGTTGACTAGCCTTGAAAAAAGCGTGTTTCGGCTGATAAAGCGGCAGAAAATTTCTGACTTGCTCTACATCTGGCACCGCTACGGGTTCTCGGGTAAACGAGAGATAAAAACCATCCAGATTAACAATAATTGGCAGCAGCACCCGCTCGTCCTCTGCCAATCGGTATGCCATCAGGATAGAATCTAAAACCTCCTGGCAGGTCTCACAATGTATCTGCAGAAATCCCGTGTCCCTTGCTGCTAGTACATCGTTATGGTCTGGCTCGAGTGTAATCGGAGAGGACAAGCCCCGCGATACATTTACCATCACCAGAGGTACTCGCCAGCCGGCCACTGCATAGAGCATCTCAAAACCATACAGAAGCCCTTGACTAGATGTAGCCGTAAAAGCACGAGCGCCCGTAGCAGAAGCAGATCCCGCTGCTGTTAGCATCGAATGCTCGGAGTCCATAGTAACGTACCTGCTATCCATAACACCATCAGAAATCCACTTTGCCAAAGTCTCGATAATCTCTGTCTGGGGTGTTATAGGATAGACCGGGATATAATCCACTTCGGCTAACCGCACCCCCCATGCAGCCGCGGCATTGCCCGTGAGCATCTCTTTTCTCATTTTCCGATCACCTTCTTAGTATGAACCTCCCGTACCTTGCCTAAACTATTTGTGGGACATTCCTCAACACAGATCAGACAGCCCTTGCAGTTATCGTAATCCGTATATGGGTAGCCATCTTCATTTACTAAAATACAGCCATCCGGGCATCTGGCAACGCAGATCATACACCTGGTGCAGGAATCGTAATTCCAGTCAGGTCTAAAAACGCGCCAGTTACCGGTCATTCGCAAGGGCGTATTGCCGGTAGCGTTTATAGCAGGACTAGAGACCGTGGCAGGTTCGAACGGTACGGAGATAACGGTGCTCTTTTTTTTGATTGTGTCAGTAGTTTTTAGTTCTATTTTTGCCGGCGTGATGGCATTGAAACAATATAGTGCAGCAGCTACGTTTTTATCTAAAAGTCTTTTGTCTGTTATGATCTCAGATAATATTTTTTTCACGGCATCCCTTAAAGAATCTTCGCTAAGACCAACGATCCTGGCGGCAACTCCACCTGCAAGGGTGCTAAGGATCGGCGTGCCCAGCATATCAAGCCCAATCTTTGTTATATCTAGTGTTAATACCTGAGCGGTGATTTTATACTCAACCTTCGCCTCCTCCGGGCTATGGGCAGTGTTTATAAGTACTATACCGCCCTGTTTAATGCCTGATACGGGCATCGTCAAAGGATCTTGCAACAGGGTTTCGTCCATGACTATCACAATATCTGGTGCTGAAATCACACCGCGTTCCATGATGGGATCTTCAGATATACGTGTAGAGGCAGCTACTGGTGCACCCCGCCTCTCGGCACCATACAATGGGAAGTCTTGAGCATAGTAGCCATCCAAAAATGCCGCGGTACCCAGCACTTTACTGGCAACTCTTGCGCCCTGACCGCCCCTACCATGAAATCTCAACCTGTACATTTTTAGTCCCTATCTTCCCTTTGCGTGCATCAATAAAAAAACCTTGTTTCTTTGATCAAACTTTCTTTGTAAAAGAAAGTTTGCTGCGTAAACCTTTTTCGGTAAAGCCTTTTTCTTTAGAAAAAGGGTTTATCATCACAAGTGCATCTTCATCCCCATAATACTCTGGGATTATACGCTGCATGACAAAGCCCAAATGGCTATAAAACGCCCTTGCCACCTCATTACTCTCACGCACTTCCACAATCGCATCACCCCTTGTCCGCTTCAAAACTTCACCTACAAGCTCCGTCCCTATACCACTTCTTCTATACCGTGCGTGCACTGCGACAGAGACTATATGCCCATCAGGATAAAAGATAATATAGCCAACGACTTCATGCCCCGCGATATATACCATGAAATTATCGCGATATGCAGACGCGAAATACAAAAACGTACCCCGATCATATGGCATTTTCGGGAATGCTTTCGCTTCTATCCTCAAAATCGCACCCAAATCAGCCCGCCTGAATTCCCTTATCCGCCCTCGCATCGCCTCATACCCGTTATGCTAAGCATCTTCCGCATCCCGTCTCCCATCTCCCGTCTCCTGCATCCTCCTATATCCCACGTCCTTCTTCTAATGCTTCGAGTACGAGTTTTGATGACCCCCTCACGTTTTTTATCTCGAGCCTAAACGTTGAAGCGAATTTGTCAACTGTCTTTCGGTATTCTATATCGTCCTCATCCGCTTCACTATAGCATATCTTCACCACTCTCTGGTAATGGTTCTCCATGATTTTCATTATCCTGCGTGTGTCACTAACAGCACTTCTTTTACTGTTCCCGGCCATAATACCAACAGAAGATTCTAAAATCACCTGTGGCTCCTTTATTAGTGCTGCGCCCGCGGGCGTCATGAAGAAAGTACCTATCTCTTCCCGTAGCAGCGTCTGCACCTTCTCCTTACCCAGTGCAATCTCGATACAATTGTTCAGTATTGCCCCTTTTTTATCGCGCGGTATTACTACTGGAACCTCTACTTCTTCTATTACACGCTCCATTTCTCCTGCTGTACTGCCACAGAGCCCGTACCCCAATATGACAAAATCCACTACAGGGCTCATCGTTTTTAGACACGCTTTTATCTCAGCCAGTAGTTTATCCGGGTAATCATGCAATTGTAACTCCAATACACGAATAATCACCGAATCATTGATGTTATCCGCACGAATTTCCTTCTTTATTCCCGTAATTGTTTTCTCTTTTGATTTTAGTTTTGTTCTTGCCTCTTCCGCGAACTCACTCGAAAATCGCTCGTTCACCTTCTTAGTTAATATAGTCAGCGCTAAATTATTCGGCTCCGGCAGCAAGAAGAATATCCGGTCTACGCCTGCTCTTCTAATAACCGCCCCTATTTCTTTTCTTAATATCTCACATGTGATGACTCCGATATGCATTAGATCAAACCTTTTCTTAAAAAGAAAAGCGTTGTGCAAAATGAAATCTTAGGGTTAGTCCTCCATCATTTCCACGCCATAGTCAGCTTCGAGAAAAGCAATGACATCCGTCTTGTTTATCCTCTGCTTCATTGGCAATTTCTTCTTCTGTATCTTCCGCTCTTTTATTCGATACCCCGGCCTTTTTAACGCGACTGAGACATCCATCCCGAATATACCGACCGTGGGCTCGTAACGGAAGCCAAAGTCGGTATGCTCTGCAACACCAAAGGAGAAATTACCCAGAGTGTCAAGCTGACTCTTATAGAGCTTATTTTGTATTTTAAAGCATCGTTTGAGGAAATCATCTGCTCGTACTCCTCGTAGCGTGACATTACACGCAATAGCTTCACCTTTTTTTATGCCCAGTGGCTGTAAGGACCTCTTAGCCGTTCTTCTAATCGGTTTTTGACCCACAATGCGCTCCAAAAGTTTATCCGCTTTTGCTAACTTCTCGCCACTTTCGCCCACACCCATGTTTATCACTACTTTGTCCACTTGTATCCTTCTCATCGATTCTGCTGCCATTTTTTCACATTCGCTCCTTTCTTTACATACCGTATATGTTCCGTTCTACACACCCGGTATCTCTATTTTCTCCTTGCCCACCACGAAGACATAATCCTCGATGGTCTCGAAACTCCGTTCATCCTGTTTTATCCGCACAACATTTGGATCAGAACTTTTCGTCTTCCTTATCTCTTCTATTTCACCGGTCTCCGCTGAGTGCTTTCCGCCTATCACTACCGCTTTATTCCCGGCTTCATATGCAAAATGCTGCAATATCTCGTTATCGGACACGGAAATCATCAGCGAATCGTGTGTTTTTATCTCATCATTTCGCTCGCCTGGAAGGATATTCCGACCATCATGCAAGTTCAATTGCCGCTTCCCCGCTTTTATCATCGTTCTGCCGTCCACCCGACATAATTTCCGGGATGCCGCTTCCTCGTCTATTCCTATCAGCGACAACTTACCCTTCTTGTCTAAAAGAGCCATATAGTTGGCTTTTAGCTTTGGTACGGAAAGAATATCAAAGATACCAATAGGGAACTTGTGCTCTTTCCTTACCTTCCCATTGACCACTACATTGCCTTCATTCAATATCCTCTTCGCTTCCCTACTATTGTCCGCTAACTTCAGCAGATCCCTCACGAGCAGAAGCAGAGGCATGCTTCTATCTTTTGGATGCGGCCCTGGTACTGGATCTACCGACCAGTACGATACTTTCCTTTTTATTTTCCAGCTACGAGGTGCTGCTATTCTCTTCTGATGTCCCATTTTTATCTGTTTCTCCTATTATCGTTCATTCGTTTGTTTACGCATAAGCATGACGCACCAAATCTTCCGCTCGCTCTTCGAACTCCTGTTGCGCTTTAACCGTTGTTGTTGGCTTCATGCTCTTAATTGCCGATTCGAAATGTTTCTTCATTACTATTATGTTTTCTATTATATCTTTAATATTCTCTTCATTTATTTCCGGAGTAACGAACTCACGTAAAGCAGCCATTACTGCTTCTTTTACTATTCCCGCTATATCGGCCCCGACATAACCCTCCGTCATTTTCGCAAGTTCTTCTATACTTACGTCCGCCCCTAATGGCTTCCCGGCTAAATGAACCTTAAATATGGCCTCCCGCGCTTCCTTTGTCGGCGATTGTATATATATTAACCTATCCAATCTCCCCGGCCGCAGTAATGCTGGGTCTATTATATCCGGTCTGTTTGTCGCCGCTATGATCATCACATCCTTTAACTCCTCTAATCCGTCCATTTCGGTTAATATCTGTGAAACTACCCGCTCTGTTACATGCGAGTCTAAACCTGCGCTTCGGATAGGCGCGATTGAATCAATCTCATCTAAGAAGATAATACAAGGTGCAGATTGCTTTGCTTTTCTGAAAATCTCACGCACTGCCTTCTCTGACTCACCAACCCATTTCGAAAGCAGTTCAGGACCTTTAATCGAAATGAAATTCGCATCGCTCTCATTCGCTACCGCTTTCACCAGCATCGTCTTCCCTGTTCCCGGCGGACCGAACAAGAGGACGCCTTTCGGCGGCTTTGTATTTAACAGCGAGAAAACATCAGGATATTTGAGTGGCCACTCCACAACCTCCTTCAATTCCTGTTTCGCACGCTCCAAGCCGCCTATGTCTTCCCACTTCACATTTGGCACTTCTACAAAGACTTCCCTGAGTGCGGAAGGCTCTGTGTTCTTTAACGCCTCATTGAAATCATCCATTGTTACTTCCAGCTTTTCCACCATTTCCGGAGGTATCTCCTGCTCCAGATCTATCTCGGGCAGTATTTTACGCAGGGCGTGCATAGCGGCCTCTTTACATAAAGTGGCAATGTCCGCACCGACAAACCCGTGCGTGAAATTCGCGATTCCTTTTAGGTTCACATCTTCCGCCAGTGGCATTCCACGTGTATGCACTTGCAATATCTCGTCACGCCCGTTCCTGTCCGGAATGCCTATTTCTAGCTCTCTATCAAATCGACCGCCCCTTCTCAAAGCTTCGTCAAGCGCATTTGGTCTGTTTGTGGCCCCGACTACTACTACCTGTCCTCTTGATTCCTGACCATCCATTAACGATAGAAGTTGAGCTACTACCCTCCGCTCCACTTCACCCGTTGTCTCGCCTCTCTTCGGCGCTATTGAATCCAATTCATCTATAAATATAATGGACGGAGCGCTCTTTTCCGCGTCCTCAAATATCTGCCGCAGATGGCGCTCACTTTCACCATAAAATTTACTCATTATTTCAGGTCCTGAAATAGAATAGAAATTAGCATCCGTCTCATTTGCAACTGCTTTTGCTATCAGTGTCTTTCCTGTTCCCGGCGGCCCCTGCAGGAGTACGCCCTTTGGTGGCTCTATTCCCAATCGCTCGAACAGCTCCGGATGCCGTAATGGTAATTCTATCATCTCGCGTATCAGTCCTATTTCCCGCTTTAGTCCTCCGATGTCCTCATAAGCCACACGAGGAACGCCTATTTTCTCCTCCCGCGCCTTACGAAGTAGAATTCCGGTTTCTATATTTGGGATCACCGTACCTAAGGGCACGGTATTAGTAACAACAAAAGAGACAGGATTACCAAGCATATCAACCCTTATAATTTGACCTTTAGTAATTGGCACGCCTTTCAATCGGCTCAATAAATAACGCTCACCACCTGCAATTCTTACCTGTTGGGTGGGCTCAAGCGTGATCCTTTTCGCCGCTTTCACCCGCGTCTTCCGCAGCCTTACCTTGTCATCTATGGCGACACCTGCATTGCTCCTTATATTCCCATCTATACGCAGTATTGACTTACCAATGTCGGGTGAATATCCAGGATGGACAATAGCAGTGGCGACACTCCTACCTTCGATTTCTACCACGTCACCGGGTATAAGCCCAAGCGTTCGCATCGTTTCCGTCTCTAGTCGTGCTATCCCTCTACCGGCGTCTCTATGGTACGCCTCAGATACCCGTAATATCACTGACGCCTCTCCCTCTTCTTTATCCGTCATCACCCTTTCTTCATCCACATATTTGTTATTTCATCATTATAAAACAAAACCTAAATTGTTATCAGACTTTTATATGCTTATAATAAAAGCAGAGAATATAGCAAAATGAGAGAAGAATTGTTAATGATTCCGGGACCTGTGCCTGTACTGCCACGCATCCTTGATGCGATGTCAAAACCAATGATACCGCACAGAGGCGATGAGTTCAAACAGCTTTATGTAGAGGTAGTAGAGAATTTAAGGGCAATATTCAAAACGAGAAATGACCTCTTCCCGCTTAGCGGATCGGGAACATGCGCTATGGAAGCGGCAATAGCCAATCTAGTTGATAATGAAACAAGCGTAGTGTGCATAGCAAATGGTAAATTCGGTGAGCGGTTTTACGAGATCGCAGAGCGATATACTGAGCACGTCACGGTCGTTAACTTCGACTGGGGCAGTCCAATAGAATTAGAAAAGGTAAAAGTAACGCTAGAAAGTAATCCCGATGTGGTGACGATGGTGCATAACGAGACATCCACGGGTATTCTCAACCCTGCGAAGGAAGTGGGGAAACTGACGAAGAAGCATGATGCCGTTTTTGTGCTCGATTGTATCACATCCATAGGTGGTAATGATGTCCCGGTAGACCAACTCGGTGTGGACATTGCTATTGTGGGATCGCAGAAATGTTTGGGTGCACCACCAGGGTTATCCGCACTTTCTGTTAGCGATAAAGTATTGGACCTAATGCGTGCGAACAAAAAAAGGCCGTATTACATGGATATTATTGCTTATAAGAAGAGTTTAGATAAGAAACAGACGCCCTATACGCCCGCTTTGCCGCTTTTCTTCGCACTTCATGAAGCTTTAGAGGTGATAATAGAAGAGGGCATGGCTAAAAGGACAGAAAGGCATAGGATGCTGTCTGCAATGGTTAGGACGGCAGTTACGTCTTTGGGACTTTCTTTGTTCCCGCAGTTGAATGAAGTAAGTGAGTATTCTAATACTGTTACCGCGATAAACATGCCATCTGGCTTCTCTGATGAACAACTCAAAGGCGGTATGAGGAGAAAAGGCGTAATTGTTGCTGGCGGGCAGGAGAACCTGAAAGGCAAGATATTCCGGATGGCAACTATGGGGAATATAACCGAGCGGGAAGTGTCAATGGCTATACGGGCATTAGGCGAAGTGCTGATGGAAAAAGATGTTAAGGGTGGATAGCGGAATAAAAGTCTTCTCGTTCGATGTAGACGGCACGTTAGTGAGCCAGGAATTTGCAGATTGCGTTTGGCTACGTGGTATTCCAGAAGCATACGCTGCGAAGCACGCGTTGAGCTTTGAACATGCATTTGAATTTGTAAAGCGAGAATATGACAATATAGGCGAGAACCGGATAGAATGGTATAATATACGTTTCTGGCTGCGAAAGTTCAACTTGAAAATACCATACGAAAAGCTATTCGAGAAATACAAGGCTGAAGTGAAGATATATACCGAGGTCGAAAGCGTTTTGAAAGTGCTGAAAGAAGCAGGATATGTGCTGGTGGTGAATTCCAATGCGGCAACAGAATTCATTGACTTCCAAATCCAACCAATAAGGAAATACTTCACACATGTGTTCTCGGCAACGTCTGATTTCGGCGAGTTGAAGAAATCAAATGGCCATTATGCACAAGTATGTGAGATTCTGGATGTGAAGCCGCAAGAGGTTGTTCATACAGGTGACCATTTTGTGTTTGATTTTCTCAATCCACGTAGAATTGGTATTACTGCGTATTATTTAGATAGGTCCAGAGATGCAATGCCGGATGACAATGGAAATGATGAGTTCGTTATAAGCGATCTGAATGAGCTTCTGGATGCTTTTGAACTCATGTAGCTGTAATGCGAATTGGGGTGAGATTTGGGTGTAATCTGGGCGAAAACAAAAGCTTAAAAAGGGTTATTCCAATATATGACTGTGTAAACACACCCCAAAAAAGTAAAAAATAGGAGGTGAAGCGAAAAGATGAAAAGAGAAATAATCGGCGTTATATTGGTTCTGGCACTGGTAGCGAGTTCCATCGGTGTTGTTTCTGCTCGAAACTTGTTCGGCATGCAAGCACCTGCGATGGATCATCAGTGGTTCGGAAGTTCCGGGTGGATGAGCCAGTTGACAGAAGAGCAAAGAGATGATGCGCGGCAGCAGATGCATGAATTCCAACAGCAGATATGTGACCAGTATAACCTCTCCTGGCC
>JAUWVD010000192.1 GCA_030617585.1 Candidatus Methanophagales archaeon | reverse complement strand
TCTCTTGTCCCGGAACGCTTCTTGTTTTTACATAGCTGAAACTGCCTTCCAGCTTAACGGCATGAAAGATGTTCTTCTCATTAATAGAACCTTCTAAATATTCACGAAATTGTGTGTAATTCATGCCCTCACGCACGGGCATCTCTCGATCTGCATCAAAAAAGATTACGCATGCAAAAGGTGTGGTCATATCATCGTTAACAGGGTAAGCTATGCCATCAGCTTTAATCTGATAAAACTCGCCGCCCAATGCAACCATTTCGCCGTCTAAACCTACAAAAGTGCCAATACCGAAGTCACCATAATCCTTTAGCTCGCCATAGGTGATTACACCCTCATAAAGGCCGTTTAGTATCGCATCAATGGTAGATACTTGTGTTAGAGTATCATCCACCATGTTTTGGTGGGAATAGTATCCGGGTAAATAGCCTGCGAATATGCCTGCTGTGAGACATACTATACATGCGATTACAACATATAGCTTCTGTTTTGAGTCCACGCCCCCTCGCCTAACTTTTACTTCATAAATAAAAATTCAATAATCATTCAAAGTTAAAAACATGCATGCACCAGTACAGCCCTTTCATCCATGCCAAATATCGCCTTTAACCATCTGCTATTCCTATTTCAAATGAGATACATGTTCTCCGCTTCCCGTAATAGATCATCTCTAAACTTTGGATGTGCAATGCTGATGATGTCAAGTGCCCTCTTACGAGTGGACTTGCCCTTTAGATTGACCACCCCGTACTCAGTGACAAGATAATGGGTATCCATCCTTGGGGTAGTAACTGCGGTGCCTGTTTCAAGACGTGGTACGACACGAGAGACCTCTTCGCTCTTAGCTGTAGAATAAAAAGCCAGTATGGACTTACCGCCATGAGACCCAAAAGCGCCTCGCACAAAGTCCAACTGCCCCCCTGTCCCGCTGAACTCTGAGCCGGCAAGGAATTCCGCATTGCACTGACCGAGAAGATCCACCTCCAGGATAGAGTTGACTGAGATCATATTATCATTTTTAGCAATGATTGCAGGGTCGAGGACATAGGAGGCGGGATAGCTCTCCATGCTTGGGTTATCATGTATAAACTCATACATCCTCTTCGTGCCAGAAGCCACAGTAAAGATATTTTTCCTCGGGTGCAGTGTTTTCTTTCTGCCTGTAACAACCCCTTTCTCGATCAGGTCAACCATGGCAGGCACAAACAGTTCTGAATGAATGCCGAGGTCATTATGCCGCTCCAGATACCGAGCAACTGCATTAGGCAGACCACCTATTCCCAACTGGATAGTAGCTCCATCGGGTACCAGATCAGCAACATATCTGCCAATAGTTGCGTCCTCAGGCTTTGGCTCTGGTGGTATCATCTCCAAAAGTGGGACATGGTTCTCTACAATGGCGTCAACCTCGGAGATGTGGATGAGCGAGTCCCCAAAGACACGGGGCATGTTCTCATTTACTTCCAGAATAAGCCTTTTGCAATGCCTGGCTGCTGTGGATGTATAGTCATTTGCGGTGCCGAAGCTAAAGTAGCCTGCCTTATCCATCGGGGAAACGGTGGTGATGGTGACATCTATCTGCATAGAATCACGTAATAGTCTTGGCAACTGAAATAAGTAAATAGGCACGAAATAGTTAAGCCCAACCTTGACTAAAGCTCTATCTGAACCGCTCACAAACCACGAATATGCCTGAATACAATCAGAAAGGTCCGGAGCGAGGACCGTTTTGGCGGCATGCTCCTGTGGCAGAAAGGAGAAGATTTCAAGCTCTTTCAGGTCATCTTCTCGCGCTCTATCGGCAATAGCGGAAAGAAGGGCAGGGGGTTCTGCTATACTCATGCCGTATACAATGGTATCGCCGCTCTTTATTCTCTCAACCGCCTTTTGTGCTGTGGTCAGCTTTTGCCTGTATTCTATCGCATATATATCCATATTGCTACCGCCATTAGAGACATACCTATCTTTGAGTCCACATCAATATTAAATAAAATCTCTATCCCACCGTCGATGATTTCCTCTCCTATTTCTCGTATTTCCTCTTTCTTTTCATCTGTGACTATAGGTAGAGCGTTATCGAGGCTGAGCCCAACACCGCCTTCTTTCAAGCCCCACGAGCGGATTCCACCCTCAAAATCACCTTCTACCACATCTTTGATAATATTAAATACCGCTACATCTGTGCACTTCAGTGTGCTTACCAGCACGTTATCCGGTGCGAGATCCCTCTGATCTATATCCGCGCCAATAGCATATAAATTACGCTCTTCCGCCGCTTCGATAACGCCCACACCACTTGCACCCGCAACACCGAAAACAACATCCGCTCCGTCATCATAAAGCTCTAATGCCAACTCTTTACCCTTTTCCGGATTAGTCCATGAACCAACGTAAGAAACTATGATTTCGCAATCAGGATTTATATATCTCGCGCCTGCATAATAACCTGCTAAAAATCGGGTTATAACAGGGATGTCCATACCGCCGACAAAGCCTGTTTTGTTTGTTTCTGACACCATTGCAGCCAAAGCACCAGCCAAAAAGGA
>JAUWVD010000080.1 GCA_030617585.1 Candidatus Methanophagales archaeon | reverse complement strand
CGACAAAACTGTCTTCCTGGGCGATTTGGCGACACAGTTGGGCTATTTGCTCTAAACCTTCGTAGCCAACTCGAGTTATTAGCTCGGGACTCACGGCAAGCAATCTAACCGCAGGTCCTTCACTATCGCTGGCAACCCGATTGCAAAGTGCATAAACGTTCAGGACCAACTCTTTATCGCCGTGGATTAGCAGTCTATCTATTAGTTCGGGGCTCTCTGCAAGTAAAGTAACTGCTGTTCGTCCACTATGATCCCCCGCGAGCTGGTTGCAAAGACCTACTATCTGCTCTAAGCCGTCATAGCCTACTTTAGCGAGTAGAGGGTACAATTCGCGGACTAAACTGTCGAGCACTTCGCCTTCGTAGTACTCGTTAAGTAGTTTCCTTAGTTTCCTCGTCCCGTAGGTCTTTTTGATTGTGTTGCTTATCATTTTATGGTTAGTCTTTACACGATAACCTATTTTTACGGATTTATTCCTCTCTTGAGGGCATGTTGGATCTTCACCAACGGGATATTATGAATCTTGCTCGGCACACTCATTTCAACCTCCTTTCATGATTGCTTTCAATTACGACTAGGCATTTACGAACTTGCGAAGCAAGTTAGGCGTAGTGAAACGAAGCCGTAAATGCTTTGTTATATGCCGTGCTCACCATATTTTCGCATAAAAAGGTTAACTCCTCCTAACATTTGGGATATTCTATTTTTATCGTTTACTTCAGCCCATTCACCATGTGCAACATGATTTCGAAGACCACTCCAGGATGTTATATCCTTGACATCTTGTTTTGTAATTAAGTCTGCTTCTCTTAAAACTTTCGCATAAGAATCCAAACTTGGCTTCTTCCTCCAAGGCTTAAACCTCCCTCATCAATCCAATTTCTTAGAAATTCCTCAAGCGCAGCTCCAATGATAACAGCCGGTGCTGCAGGATGTACTTCATTGGAATTTAGCAAGGTATCCGCTTGACCGATGAAGTCAGAAACAACGTCTATCTGAGCCTTCCTCTCAATTGATATGCCTTCAAGAAGGCCATTTTCCACATAATTAATAAATGCTGTTAAGATATCAGCTATATCCCCTGTAATGAGTATGTATTGATTAGTAGGAGGTCTAACATTCTTTAGATCTTGGAAGAAAGCACTTTTTTCTCCTGCATAGACCCTGAGAAATTCCTTAGCTTCAACGAGCATTCCAAGCTGTGACTGTTTATTTGCAATAATTCTTCTAGCTTGCTTTATTAAATCATCGGGATTCATGTTTTATTATCTCCTAGTGAGCATTGCATATAACTTCGGTATATCCGAACCAAGTTCGCAGATACCGCCCTTTTGTTGTACAGTCCCACCCATTTTTGCCCCCTTACTTTTAGATATATCCTGTCACACAAATACCACTCGTATTTTTGCACTGGCGCATCGTTTTTCTTTTTGCTTCTCACCTTTTTAACCCCAAACTTCAAACCATGCTCCAAACTTGTTAGAAGGATAAAAGAAACTTCGATGGCAATTAAAATCGCGAGTGCCAAACAAGACTTTGGCAACCCCGCGCCCATTTGCACTCAGGAGACCAAGCGAATAAAAAGTTTGTTTACCCTTCTTTTTACGTTCTTCTAATCGGTATTCACGCTTGCAATTTCCAGAGCAAAATATTCTATCTCGCCACTTATGTACTCTTTTTATATCAAGAAGCAGCAGTTAGGCGATCGTTGGTCGTCATTCACTCGCCTTCCTCTAACGATGTTTCAGGAACTTGAACATTTTCTGCCTGAGCCATCAATTTACGGTAGACAAAAGCTAAAGCAACCATTGTTGTTGGAATGGTAACAAATAAACCAATTAATAGACAGAGTGCTCCGAGTAGATTGATTCCCGAAAGTATTAGAAAAAAAAGAAATAAATCCCATTTAACGCCCTTTGTAATGGCAGAACTCCTTTTGAGTGCTTCTATTGGACCTAGTCCCTTGTCGACAATAAAGTAGTCATAAAAACAAAATTGAATCCCCCAAATAATTCCAGGAATAATTAATAATATCGTTCCTGCGAATACAATCAATCCATAAAGAATTGAACCGACGAGATACTGAGGAAACAAAGGATATTGAGAGAAAAGATCTGCAAATCTGCCTTTTTCATTATCACAGAATCTTAAAGCGATTTTTACTAATCCTATTGAAATTATTATGCTTAAACTAAAATCAGCAATGTAAAAAATGATCCCAAGAAAAATATTTGCTTCTGTTGCCTTGGCCGCAATAATAGAAAAAAGGCTAGAGAATAAGAACACAAGTATCAAAAGACCGATGAAAAAGCCGAGATTGCTTTTCATCGTATTCCATCCAAAGTGTATTGCTTCACTTATGGAAAACTTTTCCGCTGTCATGTTTTATTTTATACTCCTTTCTTTATTTGACGACCAATGACGCCTAACAACTTATATCCGAACTTACTTTGCCTATCTCCATATTTTAGTGGTATATCCAAACCAAGTTCGCAGATACAGCCCTTTTGTTGTACCGACCCACTCATTTTTTTTGCCTCTTGACATTTAGATAGGTGCAGGTTATACAAATAACGTGCGTATTTTTGCAATGGCGCATAGTTTTCTTTAAAAGCCTCTCGATCTTTAAATTGCGCAAGGTCATTTATAAGTAGTGTTATAAATGTATAATTCGCCTCTTCTGCTCCGCGGACATTTGCGTCCCTAACAATCTGCCGAAATAGTTTAATTACCTGTTCTCGACACTCTGAATGGTTATGAGCAATTACACCCAATGCACTTGCTACTGCACCCCGAACAAAAGCATAGATGTAATGCATGAATCGGCGACCAGGCATCACCGGGCCCTCCCAACTCCATATATATATCTTCTTCGAGGATACAAGCCAAATACGGGGTTGAATCAGGTCTATTGCAAATCTCTTTTGCCAGAGGGACTGGTACCCTGAGCTCCGATGATATAAACTCCTTTATCAGTTCTTCGGTTGACCATTCTTGGTATTTTGTCGGCATAAGTGTATATCACGCCTCAAATGAGCTTTCTCATCTTTTACCTTTAGATCTATTTTTTCTGGCCAAAGATTCGGCTTAAAACTGATTTTCTCAACCCAAGCAGTTTTTCTATGGACGCTCTTAAAGTATCTTCGCGCATGACACCAACCATTCTCTTGAGTTCATGCCCATTATCATCAAGTATCAATGTGGTTGGTATTGCCCTAACATGATACATTGAAGAACGTTTCTTCCCTTCTTTTGTTTTCATTCGTATCTTGTTTAATGACAATCCATACCCAGAGTAATCTGGCACCACTCTGCTCACTATCCGCTCGGCTGCCGGACAATGCGGACACTGAGAAGAGACAAAAAGTAGGATTTTCATAATAAATACAATATAAGGAATAGAGCGTTTTAATTATATTGTAAGTTTTAGGCAAAG
Organism: Candidatus Methanophagales archaeon; assembly: GCA_030617585.1. Lineage (GTDB taxonomy): Archaea > Halobacteriota > Syntropharchaeia > Alkanophagales > Methanospirareceae > Methanophaga. The sequence goes on along the minus strand of JAUWVD010000080.1, from coordinate 2,477 downwards.
AAATGGCACTCATTGTAAAAGATACGCTCATCCGGAAAAAGGATGGTGCTCTTCCAGCGGGGTCAAGCGGATTTTTTGTTTCGGTCTCATCTGTCTTCCTGTTTGGACTTTCGGATGGTGATAAAATCATAGGTGAGATAAAAGAAGGAGAGGAAACAAAAGAAATAACGCTGATTCTTAAAAAGGAAGGTGAAGACTGCTTTTTGCATATCACCACTGATGATTTGGATACGAGTTTTATGAAGGCAGGCAGAGCGGATTTGAAACTGAAGGAAGCTATTCAAGGAGAAGAGAGGAAGCAGCTATATACGAAGAAGGATGTTACGACATCCCCAGCCATAGGCTGTCAAATATCGTGATTCCTCAGCCGCACCTCGCATTCGACAACATAACCTATTTCTCTTTGATCAGATCCCCCAGGTACTTAAGCACTCTATCAACGAAAAGACCGGTAAAGCCCATGATCAACATGATCGCATACATCATATCCGTGTTATGCAAGTGATAACACATCGCGAGTTGAGTTCCAAGTCCCGCCACGGATATTAGATATACCCCCATGCTAATCTGAAGCGACCAGCACAACAAAAATCCTACCCTGACTGCGGTTAGCTTTGCACCATAACAAGAAATTAGCGCAACCACCATAATGGGTATCACAATAGAAAACACGAGCACCGTAAGTTGCGAGAGTCCAAACCACATGATTAAAATGGGCGCTATTCCGGTGGTCCCAAGTCCAAGTCCAAGTGCGAATAAAAGAAACCAGAAGAAAGGACTTAATACCCATTCTGCTTCTTTAAATCTGTGCATGAGCTGCCCCAGTGGCAGACCCACAAGAGATATTATCAACAACGCCAGCAAAGAGAACGCAAGCGTGATTCCAAGATGATATGCCAGAGACTGAGAAAAGGCGCTTGCAACAACAGCAGAGAACGGTGGAAGGATGTAAGGGTCATGAATCACTCTTGCCACTATCTCCCAAAGCAAAAACAATATGATAAAGGGAACGCTATGGTAAAACCACCGAACAGTTCTGTTTTCTTGCGACATTTTTTTTTAGCTCCTATCGAAGCGGCCCCACAATTACCTGACCGTCTATGATAAAAAGGCTCCTCTTTTATCTCAAAGCTGCTATATTCATATAATCCTGAGTAAAATCGCTCTAACGTTTATACATATCTAATGATGAGTACAATGACCCATAAATATTTATTTATTTATTTAAATCTTTTCAAACACAAAAGATAAAAAAGAAGAGCTTTTGATTTAGGTCTATTTAAACTTTTCGCTTTTTTTCAAACATTCCAAATGTAAGATGCTTAAATGTTTCACATTTATTTAAATAATTAGATATTAATTAAATAAAGTAATAATAAAGAAGATAGAGCCGAGAAGGAGGAAGGAATAAAAAATGGAAGAGAAAAGGGATTTTGGCGATTTGGAAAGAGAAGTGATAGAGAAGGGTAAATGTGCACTTTGTGGTGGCTGTGTCGCTACATGTAGATTGCTCGATTACAGCTATCTCAGCGTGGACTTTTCTGAAGAAAGGCCGGTGATAAGAGAAGGACAACAGTGCCCGCCGGATTGCGGATACTGCTATTATCAATGCCCGAGGGTAGAGAAACCTGAGTTGAAGGCCGGACTAGAGGAGATGTATGAAGTTGCCAGTACAGATAAGGAGATAAGAAAGGCTTGTCAGGATGGCGGTGCGGTCACTTCGCTATTAGCTTATGCCCTCGATGAGGCGATAGTGGAAGGCTGTATAACGGTTGCAGATAAAGGGGAATGGAAACCGGAAGTGCAAGTGGCGAGGGATAAGGCAGGGTTGATAAAGAGTGCAGGTAGCAAATATACACCTGCGGCAACGCTTACTGGTATAGCGGATGCTATTTTGGACTATGACCTGCGGAGTGTCGCTCTGGTAGGAACACCATGTGGGCTGTCATCGTACGAAAAGATGTTCGTTGTAGGGAAGGAAACACATAATGCGCATAACTTCTCGTCCCATATAAGGTTGAGAATAGGTCTGTTTTGCATGGGCACTTATTCGTATGAGAAATTGATAAAGGAATATCTTGAACGTGAACACGGGGTAAATATAAAAGAGGTGACGAAATTGCAGATTAGCGAGGATGTTTTACACGTATATACAGGAGATAAAGAGCTGTTAAGCGTGGGAATTGACGAGATAGTGGATTATAAGCGAGATGGATGCAAAGTATGTGAAGATTTTGCCGGGCTGTTTTCTGACATAAGCGTTGGAAATAACGGCACACCCGAAGGTAAGTCGTCAGTTATAGTTCGCACTGATTTCGGGCGGGAGGTATTTGAAGGCGCTTTGGAGCGGGGCTATATAGAAGCAAAGCCAATAGACAAGTCTGGTGCGGATTTGATACACAGATTAATGAAAGAGAAGAAGGAAGCAGGGATTGCCGAGAAGGAGAGGAGGATGAATAAGCAGAAGTAAACCTTTT
>JAUWVD010000104.1 GCA_030617585.1 Candidatus Methanophagales archaeon | reverse complement strand
TCTCAGATCGTGACCTACCGTTCGACCGTGGATACGTAACCAGGGAGTACGGACTGGGAGCAAACAGGGAATACACCAAGGTTGCAGGAGAGAGAGACCTGATAATCGCGGGACATTACGGCAGAGAACCTGGTGCAAGGTTGTAAATAACGCGAACGAACAAGAAAGGAAGTTTATTTAAGGAGGAAGGATATTTTTCCTCCTTCTTTATTTATTTTTTCTACCGTATTTGATTTAACTCTAAGAGCAGTTTACCAAACCACAGGATTACAGGGATTTCCAAAATAAATATAAATTATTGACACAGATGAAAAGATATAGAGACGAGGAAAAAATACTATTATTTATTATCTATGTAATTTGTCTATTTATTGCGTAGCAATCGGAAGTTTTGAGAGTAAAAAGGGGTAAGAAAAGATGAAAGTTAAGGATGTTATGAGCGGTCCGGTAATCACGGAGGATGAAGACACTTCTGTTACTATAATAGCGAGGGACATGGAACTGTCGGAGATAGGTAGTGTAGTGATAACAAGAGAAGACAAACCTGTTGGGATAGTTACTGACCGTGATATATCAATGAAGATTTGTGCTAAGATGGGAACACCAGGTGAGGTAACGGCAAAAGGGATAATGACCTCTCCTTTGATTACTATCGGACCAGAAGCACCGGTGGAAACGGCATGTGAGCTCCTGGCTGAGAATGACATAAGGCGGCTACCGGTGATGGAAAATGATAAGCTCGTGGGTATTATAAGCGTTAGAAATATATTGGCTGGTGCACCGGAGTATGTGCAAAGATTCTATCCAGCGGAAGGCGAATTTATATCGGAGCAATTGGAGGTTGGGGATGTGATGACCTTGGCAGTAATCACGGAGGATGAAGACACTATTGTCTCTAAAATATCGAAGGAAATGGAAGAATCCGGGATAGGGGGTGTAGTGATAACGAGGGGTGGTAAGCCTGTAGGTATGGTTACTGATGGTGACATAGCATCAAAAGTCATAATGGAAGATAAAAAGGCGAGCGAAATAAAAGCAAAGGAAATTATGTGCTCGCCTTTGACTACCATAGGGCTAGACGCGCCGGTGGAGAAGGCATGCGGGATCATGGCGGCGAAAAAAATAAGAAGGATGCCGGTGATGGATGAAGATAAGCTCGTGGGTATCATAAGCGTTAGAAATATATTGACAAGATCTCCCGGGCATGTAGTGAAATTCTATCCGGGGGAATAAAGGGATAGTATCTGCTCAAAAACCTATGGATTTTTGAGCAGATAATGCAAAATTTAAATTAGAATGCAAAGTGCAAAAGTCAAAGTTCAACAGATGGCGTTAATGAGCGTTTAAAAGTCAAAAGAGCTTATTAACATTCCCGTTTTATATTTTGCATTCGGGATTTCAATTTGCACTCTGCATTTTAGAAAAAGAAATAAAACGTAAATCAGAATAAATTAACGAAAAGATCTCGTAAGCGCTTCCTTTACGTCATTATAAACCACCTCAAAACGCGGTAATCGCCCAATCACCAACGGTTTTAATTCCGATTCCCAATACCCCCCCTTTTCTTCTATCCTCTCCGTAAACTTTTCACATTCAAATACCTTCTTGTAATACTTCAACTTCTCAGTAATCAAATTTAACTCGAACCTTGTCCCCTTCTTGAGCAGGAACCAGAGGTCATAGACATCCCTCGCCCTGTTTCTCGTAAGGACCGCGCGAACTTTCTCTGCTAAGATTTCCTCTCTTTCCATCACAAGCACGAAAAACGGTAAGATGTCCGTGTAGAGGGCATCGAATTCAATGACATCCGGCTTTTTTATTACCGACTCTCTCTTGCTTATCTCAATCCTTACAAAACTTCTCTCAATTTCCTTTGTAAATAGTGGCCCCTTTGCACCTATTCGGAAAGAAAAAGAAATTCCGTCGTTTTTCAATATCCTTATCTCCGAATCAATGCCGTAAACTTCCAAATCTTTTTTAACCTCTACCGGCAGATCTTTCAACTCCAGCTCCTTTGCTACTAATGTAAAAACCAAATCCTCTGAGAACCTGTTCAAGCCGTGAAAAAACCACAGGCATGTCCCACCTTTAAATGCTAAATCATTCGTACTTGCGTATATGCTCCTCAAGGCTATTGTTTGGATATAATGCTTCTCCTGCTGAAATGCCCGTAGATTATTCAATCTCGCTATCCTTAGCAAATCTTCTTTTAGTATCATTTGATCGCCTCATTCACGTAGATTCGCCATTTATTGTCAAATTCTCCCTTTTCCTTTATGCTTGGATTTAGCTTATAAGACGTTTTGCTTTTTGGTCTTATGTCATGCTTCATTCCAATCAAATCGAGTAAGTATCCTAACCGCCTTTCTACCACTTCAATTTTGCTCATTCTTGCATATTCTATTAATCTTCTTATATCTACATCACCCTCTTCTAAAATATCAATGATCTCTGCTAACCGGCAATATCGTGGGAGATAAAGACAATCTATAATCGCTTTTTCCACATTTGCAACAACAACATAAGAATTCTCTTTTCTCTCTTTCTTATATCCAAAGATCATCACTCGCTTTAATGTTACAAACTGAACGTCCATCCCAAACACCGTGATTTGTCTTCTTTTTCGCGCGGACACAATAAAAATCCGGTTTATTACCTGCTGAATTTTGCCGTGAAGATATAATGCCGTGATGAAAGAGATATAAGAGGGTGGATATAATTGACTTGAGATGACAAAAGGGTCTTGAGAAAGCGAGATAACCCCTTTTAATGGTTTTGTGATCAGCCCTTTATTATGTAATCTGTTTATCAGCACATAAACTCCACTCCCGCTTTGTCCTGTTACCTTTGTTATATCATTGGGCGAGAAGATAGCTTTTCTGCTCTTCCTCAGCGTTTCAACAACTTCGTATGACCTCATAATAATATATAACAACTGCTACATATATAAATCCTCCGCTATTTCTTAACAGAACTGATAATAAAGCGGGAAGAATATACACGTCATAAGAAAACAGCCACTATTTCCCGCTTCGCCACATCTACCAACCCCTTGTCTGTTATTTTTAACTTCGGTATCACAGGTAAAGCGAGAAAAGAGATTGCAATAAAAGGAGCCGGTAGTTTACAACCCATCTCAGAAATGCTATAATCCATCTCTTTTTGTTTTCTCATCACATAATCCAACCCTTTATCGCTCATAAGTCCAGCAATAGGCAGTTTTAACTCACTCGTTACTTCCTTACCATTGCAAAGAACAATTCCTCCACCTATCGCCTTTAACCGGTTGCAAGCGAGAGCCATATCTTCTTCGTTTGTGCCTATAACGACAATATTATGCGAGTCATGAGCGATAGTGGACGCGATTGCACCGGTTTTCAATCCAAACCCTTTTACAAAACCCAAGCCCATATTACCGGAGTAATGGTGCCGTTCGAGAACACCGATTTCTAATATATCACGAGCTATCTCTATGCCGCTTATCTCTTCCACGAGCTCTTCTGTCAGGAGTTCTCCCTCTATCAAACCGATTATCCTCGCTTTTATTACGCCTTCTTGCTCTATCACGAACTCCTCAGGTTTCACTCGCATTATCCTTACACTTTCGCGATATTGAGGATAGTTAAAGCTATATTCAGCACGCTGCGCAAAATCGGGCTTCCCATTTACTATCACTTTCTCCACTTCAAAAGTATCTAAATTTTTTAAGAGTACGATGTCCGCGATTTTGCCAGGGGCAATGCAGCCGATTTCGGCATCCAGTTTGAACCATTGTGCGGGATTTATCGTGCACATCTGCACCGCCTTCACGGGGTCTATTCCCTCCTCAATAGCTCTTCTCAAAACATAATCTAAATAACCCTCGTCCTTTAAATCGAGCGGTGTTCGGTCGCCGTCAGTGACAAGCATGCAATTCCTTGTATCTACGGTCCGCAACAGAGGAGCGATCTTTTTCAGGTTTTTAGCCACAGAACCTTCTCTCACCATCACACGCATACCCAGCCGGAGCTTTTCTCGCGATTCTTCATATGTACTATTCTCGTGGTCCGAGCCTGCACCACTTACGACATAAGCGTTTAGATCTTTACCGCTGAGTAATGGTGCATGACCATCAATTGGCATTTTTAGCGCCTTCGCGATTGCCATCTTCTCCAATACTTCTTCCTCTTTTGCTATGACACCAACGTAGTTCATCACCTCTGCTAGGCCGATGATCCCGTCCATTCGCAGTAGTTTCCTTATTTCTGTATGGTCTATTGTCGCACCAGAGGTCTCGAGTCCCAGCGAAGGGTCTGTAGATGGCACACAAGAAGGAGCCATACAGAATACTTTTAGTGCGGTGGTTCTTGCATCATCTAAAAGTGCTCTTATTCCCGCGATACCTAAGACGTTAGCTATTTCATGCGGGTCCGCAACCACAGCAGTCGTACCTCGGGGCACTACGGCCTTTGCAAATTCGCGTACCGAAAGCATGCTCATTTCTATGTGTGTATGCCCGTCTATCAATCCCGGGACAGCATAGTTATCCTGGGCGTCTATCTCTAGCCTACCATCGTATCTACCTAATCCTGCTATCAAGTCATGCGCGATTGCAATATCGGTCTCGTATATCTCGCCACTGCATACGTTGACGAGATTCACATTTTTCAGTACTAAATCCTCTTTTTTGTTGCCTAAGGCGATGTCTACTAAGTCATTCATTTTTTGGCATTTTAGGAAACTGTATAACTAGATAGAGATATATTTTTAATAAGTTCGTTATTTTAAATGTAGATGAGTTATCAAAGATATATTATCCGTTAGGT
>JAUWVD010000129.1 GCA_030617585.1 Candidatus Methanophagales archaeon | reverse complement strand
TTCATTCTTTCTACACAAAAAGCTTAAACCGGAAGGATATACATAACCGCTGTATATCTTCCCCTTACCCTCTTCTCGTTTAGCATTGATACTTTAGACATTCCCCAGAACTTCAATCAAAATCATCCCTCTCTTATTATTTCTATAAACTCCGCTTCACCAATTATCTTCACACCAAGCTGCTCAGCCTTCTCCAACTTAGACCCCGCGTCCTCGCCTGCCACCACATAATCCGTCTTCTTCGACACGCTCGACACTACTTTACCACCTAACCGCTCCACTAAGCTCTTCGCCTCCTCTCGCGGCATAGATATTCGGCCGGTAAACACGAACGTCTGCCCTTCCAATTTCGCTTCTGTCGCGGCCTCCTTCTTTTCATACCACACCCCAGCCCGCTCCAGCTTCCCTAACAAATCATTCGTGCCGCCCTGCTCGAAGAACAGAATAATGCTTTTTGCTACTTTCGGCCCTATCTCCGGTATGCTTACCAAATCATCATAACTCGCATTCCGTAACGATTCCAGTTCTCTGAAATTATCAGCGAGCAGAGATGCCGTATGCACCCCCACATGCCTTATTCCCAGAGCATAGACGAACCGAGAAAGAGTAGTATGCTTGCTCTTTTCCAGCGCATTCAATATCTTCCGCGCCAATTTCTCCCCCATCCGATCCAGCCTCAAGAGCTCCTTTTTTGTTAAGAAGAACAAATCTGCGGCATCCGAAATCATTTCCTTATCACATAACTGCTCTATCACTTTCTCACCCAACCCGTCTATGTTCATTGCACGGAGTGAAGCGAAATGCTTTAGCCGCTCCTTCAACTGTGCACTGCACGAAACACCAATACACCGCACAATCGGACCCTCTTTCAAGACATCCGCGCCGCAGATAGGGCACCTATCAGGCATCCTAAATTCTTTCTCCGCGCCCGTCCGCTTCGATTTTATCACGCTCACAACCTCTGGTATAACATCGCCGGCCCTTTCCACCACTACTGTATCACCTATCTGGACATCCTTCCTTCTCAACACATTTTCGTTATGCAATGTCGCTCTACCTACAGTCACGCCACTTATATGCACAGGCGCTAATATCGCAACAGGCGTTAAAGCTCCTGTACGCCCCACCTGCACCACAATGTCATTCACAGTTGTAAACTCTTCCCGCGCAGGAAACTTGTATGCGATCGCCCACCGTGGACTACGCGAAATGAGCCCCAATCTTTCTTGATACTCTATCCCATTTACCTTCACGACTATACCATCAATCTCATAATCCAGCTCATCTCGTTTCTCCTTCACTTCATCATGGTATTTAATCACATCCTTGAACGCCTTAAACAGCCTTATCAACGGGCTTACTTTAAATCCTATCATATGCAAATACTCTAATACGTCCCACTGCGTTGAAAACGCTTTCCCTTCCGTTCTCCCAATACCATAGGCAAAGAAATCAAGAGGTCTAGAGGCTGTAACCCTCGGGTCAAGCTGTCTCACAGAACCAGCCGCTGCATTCCTTGGATTCGCAAACATCCTAGCCCCCTTCGCGCCTAACAAATCATTAAGCTCTTTGAATTTGCTCACCGGCATGAATACTTCGCCTCTTACTTCCAGTAAAGGTGCGGTCTCCGAGAGGATACGCAGAGGCAGTGTCTTTATCGTCTTAAGATTCTGCGTTATATTCTCGCCCGTCTTCCCATCGCCTCTTGTACTCCCCACTATGAAGACGCCATTCTCATACACGAGTTCCATTGCCAGTCCGTCTATCTTCGGTTCCACCACATACTCTATCTCTTCCACGTCAAGTATCCGCCTCACCCGCTCATCGAAATCCCTTACCGCCACCTCGGTATTAACACTATTCAAACTCAACATCGGTATGCTGTGCTCGTACGTCCCGAATTCCGCCACCGGCTTCGCACCTATCCGCTGTGTTGGCGAATCGAGCGTTATCAATTCGGGATACTTCCGCTCAAGTTCCTCTAACTCCACGAATAGCCGATCATATTCGGCATCTGAAATCTCCGGCTCATCCAAAACATAATATCTGTAATTGTGATAGTGAATTTTTGCCCTTAATTGCGCTATATAGCCCACTACTGTTTCTTTTCCCCTTTCACCACCCATATTTATATATTAATCAGGTATTATGATTAATAGAATGAGGTAAAAGAAACATGGCAGAAGAAGCGGAAAAAACAGAGACATTAATACCCAGTCCTGATTACTTAGCCAGTGGTGTTCACATAGGAACGCAGCAAAAAACAGGTGATATGAAGAGATTTATCTACCAGGCAAGACCCGACGGTTTGTATCTCTTAGATATAGAAACTTTAGATGATCGACTGAAGTCAGCAGCACGGTTTTTGGCAAATTATGACCCTCCATCCATATTGGTTGTATCGTCAAGAGAATATGGACATCATCCAGTGAGCATGTTTGCGGAGGTTACAGGGGCTGCGGCAATAGTCGGAAGGTTCATACCAGGAACGTTAACGAATCCCGGATGCGAATACTTCACTGAGCCTGCTATACTAGTCGTGACCGATCCAATGACTGACGAGCAGGCATTACGGGAAGGCGTGGCTGCAGGTCTACCCACCGTGGCGCTATGCGATACAAACAATTCTACTTCTGACTTAGATTTTATCATTCCCACAAATAACAAAGGTAGGAAAGCGCTTGCCACTGTTTATTGGCTGCTTGCAAGAGAAATGCTGCGGGAGAGGCTCCGTAGCGTAGGTAAAGAAGAAGAATTCATATTCAATTACTCGGTAGAGGATTTTGAGGCTGATATGTAGGGTAGAGTAGGGCAGGATAGAGTAGGCTAAGGGAGGGAGCTGAGAAGTGAGAAGACCGGTAGTGGCGGGAGCCTTTTATGAGGGTGAAAGAGCAGGTTTGGAAAGGCAGTTAAATGATTGCTTCGCCGGTCTAACGAGAGAGGAAGACGAGCGTGTTATCGGTGCGGTAGTTCCTCATGCAGGGTATATGCATTCGTGCAGTGTAGCTGCGAGTGCCTACGCCAAACTTCCCAGCGCGGACATCTTTGTCATCCTCGGTCCTAACCATCAAGGCATAGGCTCGCTCGTTGCTGTTTCCACTGACACCTGGGAAACGCCTTTAGGTGCGGTAGATATAGAGAGCGCATTTGTAGATGCACTACCAAAACGGATTATAGACATTGATGAAAATGCGCATAGATACGAACATGCAATAGAAGTTCAACTCCCTTTTCTTCAATTCCTCTTCCATGAAAAATTCACTTTCGTCCCTATTTGCATGAGTTTAAGCGACGAAGAGACTGCAAAAGAGGTAGGAAATGAGTTAGCAGACGCGATTGCAAAAACGAATAAGAAAGTGGTTATGCTTGCATCTTCGGATTTTACCCATTATGAACCCGAGGGGATAGCAAGGGATAAGGACGAATACGTAATCGAAGCGATAAAAGAGTTAGATGTATCTAAGTTCTACAATAGGGTGTATGCACGAAACGTGACCGCATGCGGGATTGGACCGATAGCAGCAGTAATGCATGCGGCAAAAAGACTCGGTGCAAGGGAAGGGGAATTAGTGTCATACGCAACAAGCGGTGACAGCACGGGTGATCGGTCCAGCGTTGTCGGATACGCAGCCATCACATTTTCTTAATTTGTAGTTATTTGTGAGATGCGAGGGAAAAAGAGGAAGTACGATTGTAGAGTGTTTTTTGAAGAGCTATCGGAGAGCGACTATGTTATAAAGGAAAATGGGATGACAATCATCATTACCCCTACCTGTGCGAGATGCAATAGACTCTTTGGCGTTGGAGAAGTGGAAGAAGTAGAGAAAAGGGGGAATATAGCCAGGATAAAAATAAACGATTTGACCGCCGCTCTTAATATCTATACAAATAAACAATACATAACCACCAATACAGCGGAGAAAAGAGACTTCATAGCTTTTAGCGGTATTTTGCATGCTCGTGAAGGTGCCGGGAACTTTAGCGTACTGGCTGAAGAGGTAGAGGAGGTAGAGGAAAACGCGAGAAATAATTGGATACTAACCACTGCAAAGAGGACAATGGAGCGGATAGAATTGCTTCGTAATCGTTCTTTTGATTGGCAAAGCCCAGCCATTACTGAAGAGAATGCTAAAAAGGGTGCTTTTATGAAAGCGCAGGAGCACTATGCGATTTGTGATGACAAGCTGGATGAACTAGCGAAGATGGCGATAACGG
>JAUWVD010000125.1 GCA_030617585.1 Candidatus Methanophagales archaeon | reverse complement strand
TATCTGCACAAAAATCAAAGTTCAATAACATGAAGAGGGCATAAAGGTGACGTGAAATAAATGAAAGAGAAAGTTGAAGAGATTATGACACGAGATGTGATTACGGCGACAGAGAACGATACGGTGTTAAATATTGTGAATGTATTAAGAGAGAATAGTATAGCAGGTGTGCCGGTGGTCAATGACCAAGAAGAGGTAATTGGGGTGGTTAGTGTATCAGATATTTTAAAGCTATTAGACGATTTTCACTGGTACACGCCTTTCTTTTCTGCTATGGATATTTTACATTTGCATAGCGACGAATTAGAAGATGTGAAGCGAGATATAGAAGAAGTGAGCGAGATGAAAGTGAAGGACGCGATGTCAAAGAATCCCAAGACTATAGCGCCGGATACGTTAATTGATGATGCCGCGCAGATTATGTACTCTACAGGTTTCAATAGATTGCCGGTTTTGGATGAAAAGGGCAAATTAGTCGGAATCGTTGCCAGAGCGGATATAATCACATCAGTTTGTGATCTATAAGGAATGGTGAGCAAATGCAAGCGGAAACAATTGTTAAAGTTAGAGAACTTATGACTACCACTGTTATAGCATTCAAGCCTAGTGATAAAATTCATCAAGTAGCCAAAACGCTTAGATTGAATCGGATTAGTGGTGCACCGGTGATTGATGATCAGAGAAAGGTTATTGGTGTGATTAGTGAAGCGGACATCATGAAATTGACTGCAACAGTCCCATTTCCCGATATAGATCCGCTTAATCCTTTCCCGGTCTTCTCTCTGACCGCATACAGGAAGGCGGTAGAGAAAATCCCAGATGAAATCGAGACACTATTCGAAGGATCTGTAAAGGACGTGATGACAAAAGATCCGGTAACGATTTCACCGGATGACTCTATTTTAGATGCTGCCCGGCTAATGCATAAAGGTGATTTTAATCGAATTCCCGTGGTAGATGACGAAAGGAAATTGGTGGGGCTAATAGCAAGAGCGGATATTATCGGCCTCTTTGTACAATGAGCAAACAATGCAAAGTGCAAAAGTCAAAGTTCAGCAAATGGCGATAATGTGACTTTTAAAATCAAAACAGGTATTTGTTTACCTAATTTTTATAACCACGAGATTACACGGATTTCCACGAGAAAAAGAATATTTCAAAAAAAGCAAGGAGGTGGAAGATGGATAAAAACTTTCAGGAGATATTTAATTCCATCAAAAACCAAAAGGCCTTTTTAAAGGATAGGTACAAGGTAAAAGAGATAGGCGTGTTCGGCTCTTTTGTAAAAGGTGAGCAAAAGAGGGGGAGTGATGTAGATGTCCTCGTGGTGTTTGAGAACGAAATGGAACTCGGTGGCTTTGAATATATTGGGCTTATGAATGATTTAGAAGATTATCTGATGAAAATCTGGAAGAGAGTATAACAATAAAGGCAGACGATATATTTTTGGCGATTACATTTGGAGAGGGTAAATTTAAGGGAATATGCCATGAAGAGGAATCAGAACTTTTTTCCTTTGATTATGACTATGAGGGTAGCGGATCCGGCTCATATTCGGGTTCTCAGAAACTTCCTTTCAAGTTATATAAATTTAGTATAAGAAGGGATTTCCCAAGAAAAGAGCAGGATTTTCTTTTACCGCCTTCTGGAGAAAACCTGTTAGCAATTCTCATGACACATAAAGAATTGAAATCTACGGTGAGCCAAATTTTTGAACATTTTGGCTTTAAATTGGTTTTTAAGCCACAAGAGGATGAAATAGAAGTATTGAAGTATTATGAAGACATCCTCGTTTCCTATCCTTATTCCTTAGCTTCTGACACACTTCAAAGAATCGTTTTTTCAATATCGAGAGATTCTTGGAAGTGCAGGAATGATCTACTATACGGAGTGCAAACCGGATTCTGCATTGGTAAGGACATTAGGAATACATAAGAAGGAGATCATCCATTTAGGAGGTACGCCCAATGTTTGTAAACAAACATAAACATTAATAAATTTGAAAAGCTAATAAGTGATTTGAAAGTAAAGAGCAAGATGATGAAAGCTCTGGAAAAATCTATAAAGGATAGGGGATCTTTATATTTTAGATTCTAACAGGCGCCTGTGCACATGAATAGGAAAGCTATATCAAAAGCGAAGAGGATCGTGATAAAGATAGGAACCAGTAATCTCACGGATAAGAGTTACCGGCTTGAGCCACGGAAAGTGGAAAAGCTCGCTAAAGAGATATCCGAATTGAAAAGACAAGATAAAGAAGTCATTGTAGTGACGTCTGGTGCTATCGGTGCGGGTATCGGTAAGCTCGATCTGAAGCAAAGACCCCGTGACGTAAAGGTATTACAGGCTACTGCTGCCGTTGGTCAAAGCGTCCTGATGAGCACCTATGACAGCTATTTCGCACGATTTGGGCAGACAATCGCCCAGGTTTTGTTGACATACGGTGACTTCGTCAACAGACAGCGGTACCTCAACATTAGAAATACATTGATCACATTGCTTAAGTCCGGAGTAATTCCAATAATCAATGAGAACGACACCGTGGCTGTGGACGAGCTGAAATTTGGCGATAACGACACTTTATCCGCATTGGTGGCAAGCAACCTCGGTGCGGATTTACTTATTTTACTCTCTGACATAGACGGCTTGTTCACATATAACCCTAAACGGAGTGCGAAAGCGGAATTCATACCCGTTGTGGACGAGATAACAGATGAGATCGAACGTATTGCGGAAACAGGCGGTAAAACGAGTGTCGGTGGTATGAAGACGAAGATACAAGCCGCTAAGGTAACCATGAAAGCAGGTATCCCCATGGTCATCGCAAACGGTAGTGAAGAGAACATACTCATGCAGATTATAGAAGGTGTGCCTGTTGGTACTTTATTCATTCCAAAACAGGAGCGGATAAACGATAGAGAGCATTGGATTCTCTTCTCTGCATCGCCAAAGGGCCAAATCAAAGTGGATGCAGGTGCTAAGACCGCATTGGTCAAACAAGGCGGTAGCTTGCTCCCTTCTGGGATCGTCAGTGTTGAAAATGAGTTCATCTGTGGCGATCCCGTAAGCATTGTTGACGCCAAAGGAGTGGAATTCGCTCGCGGCATCACAAACTACTCAAGCAGCGATATTGAAAAGATAAAAGGCGTACACTCACGCGAAATCGAACAGCTTTTGGGTCGTAAAGAATACGATGCAGTGGTTTATAGAAGTAATCTTGTGTTAGTGTGAAATCCGAAAAACCGAAAAGCTTTTATATCAGAAAAAACCGAAAAGCTTTTATATATGTTTTTATAAGTGTATAGTGTAGGTGCCTATGGGTGCGTGCCACAAACCTTAAAAAATGCAGGTATAGGAGATATATAGATGGGAATGAGTTTAGATCCGGTTAGAAAAAAGGACGTTTCAATGGTTGTGGCGATACTTTTTATACTCGTCTTCGTTTTACTGGTGATAAGCACACATGGAGAAGCTGCTTCCCCCACATTCACCGCTACTAGATCTATTAGTCCAGATGATATAGCACCTGGTTCTACGTTTAAAGTTCAGGTTACACTGAATCAGAATCTAAATCAAAATGAGACTGATTTTGAATTGGATGAAAAGATTCCTAGTGACTTGACTGTTATTAGTGCCGACAGTGCAGGAACGATATTTAATGCTTCTGATTTAAAATGGACCTGGAAATCTGTAAGTGCTGGAGGAACTAAAACGGTCTCCTACGATGTGGCAGTACCTTCTAATTCTACTGAAAAGAGTTATCGAATCTCAGGTGTAATTACTGCTTCTAACGCAACAGCTACAGACGTTGGAGGAGAACTCACCGTAGCTGTTAAAACTCCAAGTCGTAAGACCCCCGATTGGCTAATAGGTACGGCTATTGCTATGTTGATTTTGGTATTTGTACTAATACTTTATCTCGGCTGGCTTGATGATCATAAGCTTGACAAGGGAGAGATGAGGAGAGCTCTCGCGGGGATGTTAGTCGTTGGTTTCACAGTTTTAGCGGTTTTAAGTATTATTTATGAGTTTGAGTTATCAATGATTGCCCTGGCGTATATTGAACTTACAGGCATCGTTGTTGGATTCTACTTTGGAGCAAAAACAGCAGCGGAGAAACGGGCTGAAGCTGCTGCTGAGATTACTATTGAAAATGTAAGATTCCCTTTTGAGAAAGTTGCTATTACCATAAGAAATGGTGGAGATTCTAAAATTACGGTGGATAGGATATATATAAACAAAAAGGCTTTCGATATTAAGAATGTTACAATTGGTCCTGAAAAATTCGTTGAGGTTCCGCAACCCTATGAATGGGATCCTAAAACCGAATATAAGATTAAAGTAGCAAC
>JAUWVD010000029.1 GCA_030617585.1 Candidatus Methanophagales archaeon | reverse complement strand
ATTTTATTTTATGGGGCAGCCCAGATTCGAACTGGGGTCCATGGCTCCCAAAGCCACGAGGATAACCTGGCTACCCTACTGCCCCTCCCGCCTCTTTCTCTTCTTGTTTATTAGTAAGTATATTAAATAGCAAGAGCTATTTAAAGCATAATCGCTATGAGTTATTATTGCCTTTGACATAAATGAGACAAAGTTTAATATAGAATCTGTATGCAGATCAAACATATTAGTGCTTTGCTGCCTTTGTCTTCTCGCGCATCTCTCTTATGCCCTTTGCAATATCGGCCATAATCGCTCCTTTTCGATCACCCTTAGCCACTAATACTCGACCACTCTTTTCCCATTGCGTCTTTGGATATGCTTTCTCTAGCTCCACCTCAGGCTCCAACTTGAGCAATCTCGCAACCTTCTCTATCTCTTCCACTTTTGGTGATTTCACCGCATTTCTTCGCGATACTTTTCGACCTTCCTTTCTCGTCCTACCCGCAGCTAAATAAGCAGGCCAGATAACCATCTTTTCTCTCATTTTTCTATATCTCTACTGCCCAAAAATAGCGATTTTCATGCCTGTCCATACATCTGCCATACTTATACCCAGCTCCCGCCAGACGACATAAGCACCAACAAACGTGCCTACTATGCTACCCAGATTTGCCAGTGCAGCTACAAGAATGACTTTAAACAGCTTGTTATTCGCCAATTCTCGTAATGAGTCCACATTCATCATACCTTTTAAGTCTTCTACTGTTGGCTTCCTCACATAAGCCTCTACCAATCCGGCAAACCAACCCGCAGCTAAAAACGGGTTCAAAGAAGTAAGCCAGGCAACGGAAAATGCGGTGAGTACCGATAGTGGGTGTCCTCTTGCTATTACCACACCTATCGCAGAGAAAACGCCATTTATCACTACCCAATAAAGAAACGCACTAAGAAGAACATCCCAGGAAATACCGGAGTAAAATGCTGCTATAAAGACAACCACTAGCGCTACGCCTATCCCTAGTCCTAACAAATGCTTTATGCCAAACTGGTTCTTCTTCGGTAGTGCGCATAACTCCTCCTTCGGTGGTATTAACTCAGGATGGCGTAGAAGATTCTTTATCCCTGCTACATGCCCTGCACCTACGACTGCAACTGTTTTCATTTGCTCTAAATTGTCAGTCGAGCGATGATGTTGGAGCTCCAACAGACTTCCCGCGATATACGCATCCCTTTCGTCTAATAGTGCTGTTGCGGCGCCCGGCGAAAAGTCTCTTAGTTCTTCCATCAATTGCGTTACCACGTCTTCATCGGTTATTCTATCCAGATCTATACCGTCACCCACATTCATACCACCAATCTGTAGCTTTGGGGCACCTTCCTTACCCGCTCCACCTTTTCCCTCGCCTCTTATATTAGTGATTGCAAATAGCATAGAAAAGACCATTTTTAACTTCTCAAAAAACTTCATCTTCTTCCAGAATCGCTGCATCGTTATTTGTATCGGTCTGTCAATTAATGCAATCTTACAACCTTTCTCATCGGCCTTCCCTATTGCCGCCATCATATCTGCACCGGGCTCAATTCCTAACTCATCGCCCATTTTCTTCTGCACGTATGCAAGCAGCCAATGAGTGAGTATTAAAAACGGACTGCTTGTGCTTAACGTATCCTTAACAGAAAAATTCTCGACTTCGCCTTTCAATGATTTGTAGCGTGCTTCACATAATTCAACAGCGACTACGTCTGGATTTTCTCGATCTATTACCGCCTCTACTTCCTTAACGCTCTTTTCTAATATGTGTCCTGTTCCTACTAAGATTATATTATCTGTAATTGCACCAGTAGCATCATTCTCGCTCATACCTGCGTTTACCTTCTCCTATTTCCCGTACGTAAATACTTAATATCTTCATCTACTATAGCAATCCAAGCGTTATTTATCTGACCTCAGTTCCATCTCCAATGCACCTACCGGGCAGAGATTAACACAAGCTTTGCAGTTGCTGCATTCTTCATTCTTTATCTCTATCCACAAACCCATCAAATCTATTGCCCCTGTGGGACATACGGTGACACACGCACCGCAATACCCACATCGGTATCTATCTATCTTTATCATTTTTCTCCTTGAATATCCGCCCCTCAAATGTGCTGACCTCTGTATCCTTCAGTAACCAAGCATCTTGTGGCAAGCCCGCTTTCCAGCAGGTCTGACATAAAAACTCCTCCGCAGACCATTTATTTTCAGTAGCTACTTGAGGCAGTAAAAGCCCTTGATACACACTTCTTTTTACAATCAGACCATGTTTGCCTATCTCTATTTGCTCTGGCAATTTCTTTGGCTCCACTTTTAACACCTGTGGCGTAGTGAGTATCGTGAGCTCGATCGTCACATCCTTGAACTCATCCAGTGCAACCGGTGGGAATCGAGGATCGTTGAGCGCTGCGGATATCGCGGCATCTATAATTGCATCTTTTAACTTAAATATTGGATATGGATAGCCGATACAGCCTCTTAGATTTTCATATTTATTCAGCGTGACAAAAACGCCACGCTTCTCTTCAAAGCTAACAGGTAAGCTATCTGGCGCTTGTATTTTGCTGTTCTTACTCAATTGTTCCACTATCGCAGCTCTTGCAAGTTTTAGTCCCGCTTCTCCCTCTTCTTCCGTTGGCATTTTTGCCTCTGCATGCGGAGGGCAGGATTCGAACCTGCGAACCCCTACGGGAGCAGATCTTGAGTCTGCCTCCTTTGGCCACTCGGTAACCTCCGCATTGCCAGATCAAACGATTATCGTTGCAGCCGAGGCTATCTTCGCGAACCGCTCCACCACTTCCCGCGCAACTGGCCCCCTTATCTCGGAACCCGTTGGCATACCTTTCTCATCTACAATAACCGCAGCATTATCCTCAAACTTCACGCGCAGCCCAGAAGGCCGCCTGAATTCCTTACGCTGCCGCACTATCACCGCCCTCACTATCTGCTTCTTTATTTCCGGTCTCCCCTTTTTCACTGTTACTATCACCACGTCACCAATTCCAGCCTTCGGGTATCTGTTCTTTACGCCACGGTAGCCTTTTACTGCTATTATCTGCAACACCTTCGCACCAGTATTATCCACGCAGGCTAAACGTGCACCAGTAGGCAATGCCTTTGTTATCTTTGCTTTTATTCCCTTCATACTACCACCTAAATATGTCTTTTAGCATTAAATATGAAAAAATTCATGATGCTCGCTTTTCTACCACCACAAAACTTTTCGTCTTACTCAGTGGTCTGCATTCCGCTATCTTCACCACATCCCCTACTTTTGCATTTATACAGGGGGGATTATGTGCAGAAATCTTAGATCTCCGAGGTTCAAACCGCTCATATTTCCTTATCTTTTTGAGGTATGTCCTCAAAACAACAACTGTCTTCTGCGCTTTATCACTTATCACCATGCCTTCTAAAACCTGTCCTCTTACCGGCAACATGCCATGAAACGGACAATTGGCATCTTCACATTCCTTATCGGGATTCTTGACTTCTATTCCTATGTTTCGCATTTTGATATTACCTCATATTCTATAATCTTTCTTGCATACTAAGTTCACTTCTTTATCCTATCTTCGGGTCTTGAAACAAGTCGATCACCTTTTACTCGCACTCGTACTCCGCTGCCCAACTCAAAAATGAATGTGTTTCCTGCTTTTGCTATCCTCTTCTCATTCTTTCGCTCGGTCTCTATAACCAGCATATTCCGCGTCTCGTCAACCACCGCCCCACAGAGCCCCAGCATATTATTATTCGTACTCGCCCCAATTTCCATTTTCAATCCTATCAGTTCGTGCTGCAATATATTGTGCTGATTTATGTTCATCTTTTATCTTTTACTCCCTAACGTATAGCCCATATCGCGCAGCGTCTTCTTTACCACTTCTTTCTGGTCACCCTGTAATTCAATGCAGCCCGTTTTTACTGTGCCTCCACACGCACATATTGACTTCAACTCCTTCGACAACGCTTTCAAGTCCACTTCTTTTCCATTCATTCCCTCTATTACCGTAGCATATTTACCGAATTTCCTTCTCACTGTAAATACTTTTACTACTTGCTGCTCCTTCGCGATCTCCTTGCATATGCATAAGTCTTTTGGCAATCCACATTTAGGACAAACCTCCATGCTCATTTCTCTTCTTCTCTTCCCTTTTCTCCTCGAACTGTTTTTATCCTCGCTATTGCCTTTCTTATCTCCCCTACCCTACCAGGATTATCAGGCGCTCCACCTGTGGCTATCATCCCTCGTTCATGTAACAAATCCTTCGTCAGACTCTCCAATTCCTCCTGCCGCTCCTGTTCGCCCATCTTTCTTATCTCTTCCATCCTAAATATACTCATTCTTCCTCTTTCTCTTCCGCTCCTTCAACTTTTAATTCCGCTTCTTCCGCTTTTACCTCTTCAACCTTTGCTTTTTCCACACCCTCTACATTTACCACGGCCTCTTCTTTTACAACTTTCATGCGAAAAGAATCGGGTATATTCGCATCGGGCGCTACTATCCAAACCATGACACCTATAACGCCAGTCTTTTTCTGCGCTATGGAATACCCCTTGTCCACTATTTCCTCAGCTACTGAACCACAGTGTTTTATGTAGCCTTCTACCATCTTCTCCACGCGGCCACGCGGTCCTCTAAGCTTTCCGGACATGGTGATCTCACAGCCAAGTGCTCCTGCACCCATTATACGTTGCAGAGTTGAGCGCCCAGCCCTTCTGAAATGCCAACCTCGCTCTATTAGCTTTGCAAGTCTATTAGACATCAATTGCGCACTTAGCTCAGGCGCTGCTATAGGTTGAACATCTATTTGTGGATTATCCAGCTCTTGTTTCTTGGTTATTTCGTCAGTCAACTTTTTTATTCGCTTACCATTCTTCCCTATTATCATTCCCGGCTTCTCAACATGGACCGTTATCTGCGTGCCCATAGGGGTCCTTTTTATATCCATACCCCCATATCCCGCTCTCTCTAACTCTTTTTGGAAATATTCATCCATCCGAACTTTCTTTATCCCTTCTTCCACAAATATCTTCTCTATCACTTTCTTCTACTAACCTCCCACTTCCTTTAGCACTATCTCAACAGTGACGGTCTCAGTATTCTTGGGCGTAGCACGACCAAAAGCACGTGGCATTATTCCATGAATGGTGCGACCCTTCTTCGTGGCCACATGCCATACACGCATTAGATCAAGGTCAAGCCCTTTGTACTCAGCACTGCCCTTTGCATCGCGTAGCAATTTTAATATCGCCGCGGTTGCCCTTACCGGATATCTCCCTGCATACCATTTATTTAGCCCCTTACGATGCCCAACTTTCTTCTTATATCGCTTGAATGGGACTGCCACCTTCATTCCAAGCACATCCTCCATGTACGTCTCTGCAGCCCCCACTTTCTTCCCCTTTATCGCTCTGCACACCTCATGCGCATGCTTAGGCGATATATGGAGTTCATAAGCCATAGCCCTTGCTGTCGTCTCTGGATCAATTACGTTTTCCGTGCAATATTTTACCCGTCCCATTTCACTTATTTCAGCGGCACATACTTTGAAGACTTTGTCGCTCCTACTCCCGCAGCTCCATGTGATACTTTCTTTCGTGTCAATGCAAACTCACCCAAATAGTGCCCTATCATCTCTGGCTTTATCTCTACGTATTCAAAGCCTTTTCCATTGTGTATCCCTATATTCTTCCCTATCATACTTGGCAAAACGATAGCATCTCTTAGATGTGTCCTTATATCATCATTCCCGGAACTAACTGCCTCCAGCAGTTTCTCTTCCTCTGGTCGCAAAGTCCGCTTTATTTTCCTTCGCTGTTTTGCACATAAAAGTTTAACCAACTCGTCAAGCTTCATCTTCTTTAGCTTTGCCATCGTATACCCTCTATATATGAATTCTTCTTCCTTCTTCTTCAATGTTGTTTTAGATTTCTTCTTTGCCATCAGATCACCTCCTTCCGCTTCGTTTTGCCGCTATGTTCCCAACTTTCCTTCCCGGTGGTGCACCCCGGGCGACTGTTTTAGGCTTCCCAACGTGCTGATGCGCGCCACCACCAAAAGGATGGTCAACGGGATTCATAGCTACTCCTCGCACTATCGGATATTTTGCTGCTCGTGCCTTCATCTTATGATATTTCTTTCCTGCTTTTACAAAAGGCTTTTCGGTACGTCCACCACCTGCAACTACACCTATAGTTGCAAAACAGTCTGATAATAGCCATTTCTTCTTTCCACTTGGTAATAACACCTGTGATCTTCCTGTCTCATGCTCATGTGCTAACAACGTTGCACAATCACCTGAAGACCGTGCGATCTTACCACCGTCATTTGATCTCAACTCTAAATTGCAAATCATGAGTCCTTCTGGGATGTTACGAAGTGGTACTGTATTACCTGCTTTTATCTCGGCTGATTCTCCGTAACATACCTCGTCACCTACGCCAAGACCCTCTGGTATGACTATAAAACGCTTAACTCCCCCTCCGTTCTCGTCTTTTGGCTTTATAAGAGCGATAGGAGCACTCCTTGCAGGATCATGCACTATTTCCACGATTCTATAGGATACCGTCTCATTCTTCTTCACCCTCACGTGTTCGAGATTACCTTTATAACGATGCGAAGGCGCCCTAAACGTGGAAGACCCTTTCCCTCTCCGCTGTGCTATTATCCTTTTTCCCATTTTTCTTATTATTATAATATACCCAGTGAAGTACCTACTTCTTTCGCCTTGCCTTCATCCTCAAATTCTATTATCGCTTTCTTCTTTCCTTTAGATGATATCATTGTCCTCACGCTTTTCACCGGTGTCTCAAATACTATTTCCACTTCTCGCTTTATCTCTGCCCTATTAGCCCGTAAATCGACAACAAACGGGAGCTTATTCTCCGAATCTATCATCAAAGTTGCTTTTTCACTTGGAAGTACATGTTTTAGCACCATTTCTTATCACTCCATTGCGGCAAGCTTGTTTATGGAAGATTCTGTCCAGATGGTCAATCTGCCTGGATGCGTTCCAGGGGCAAACAATTCAGCATTTAGCTTAGACACGTATGATATATCAACACCAGGTAAATTTTCCGCGCCTTTCAATATTCGTTTATCTCTAGATGGATGCTCGGACTCTACTGTTCCTTCATCACCAGAGATGACAATTAAAATGCTCTTTTTTGTCTTATACCTTCTACCCCGCATCTTCCCTCTACCTGCCCGTATTTTACGGCCTTTTGCACGAAGTACGTCAGCCCACACGCCTACGGATTTTAAAAATCCCGTTACCTCCGAGGTCTTTTCAAGGCTTGCGAACGAATCCTCCACGACTATCGGCAGTTCTACGTCCGTATTAAACATATGACCACGCTCTTTTACGAATTCCGGATTTATAGCAGCTGCTATAGCAGATCTTATCGCTTTCCGCCGTTCCTTTTTGTTTATTTTCCTCTTCAGGATCTTCTCAGTTTTTGGTGGATGAGCCCTTCTACCGCCAACTGTTTGTGGCGCTCTTGCCGCTCTCCGCCCATCCTTTATGCGTGGGACTCTGGCAACGGCTCTGCCAGGACCCCAACTCTCCGCGGATGTCTTTCGCCCTGCTAAAAGGTCTGTACCCTTTGGCTGCAGCCTGTTTGATTGCATTGCCAGCACTGCATTTTTTATCAAGTCAGGCCTGTATTCTTCCATGAATACCGGTGGAAGCGTTATTTCCCTCACAAAGTTACCTGATAAGTCCACCACTTTCCCCTTTAGTTCTTCTTTCATTTCTCTCGTCTTCTTATCCCCCTTGTTGTGACTCCTTGCTTATATATACTATGTCTGGCGCATCCAATTTAGGAGGGGCTCTAATAGCTCGAGAAAGTCGCACAAGTCTCTTTTTAGGTCCTGGAACGCTGCCTTTTAATAGAACATAATCATTTCTCACGATGCCATAATTCAGGAAACCCCCTTTTGGCGTTATCTCTTCACCATTTTCGCCTATTTTCACTATCCGCTTATTATATTCTGTCCGCTGCTGATACCCTGTCTGCCCAAGTTGGGGTACTCGCCACCTCACCCTACGAGGTGTCCAACCGCCGATAGCACCAACATGGCGGCCTTTTCCCGATCTTCGTGCCTTTGCGTTCTGAATGGTAATTCCCCACCTTTTTACGGGCCCCTGTGTGCCCTTACCCTTGGTTACTGCAGTGGCATCCACAAAATCACCTTCGTTAAATATATCCTTCGCACTTATCGCCTTCCCTAGCATTTCTTTTGCGTATTCGAGGTCTTTCCCTAGCTCGCCGCCCATCTGTGTCTCCATCACTTCCTGCTTCTTCTTCGGCACGCCATTCACTGCTTTGGGCAGTGTGGAAGAAATCATACGCAACTCAAGTCCCGTACTATTACTCTTGATTAGTTCTTCTATTTTACTAAGGTCGTCATATGCCTCCGTTACCGTCTGCTTACCGTAGTGAGTGGTCTTATAAAGTCGGAATCCCTCTACCCGCATAGGCGGCGTCTCTATTACTGTCACGGGAATAGCTATTTCCATCCCCTTTGTCATGCTATGGCTGGCGTTATCGGTCAGAATAATATGAGTCATCCCGGCTTTATAACCGGCAAAGCCCTGTATATTCCCTCCATCAACTATCGTTTCTCTCTTTATCCTACAAATCTCACTTCTTGCTCGCTTCCTTGGTGTAAAGGCAAGCGACCCTCTCCTTGGTCTGTGTCTTTTTGCCATCTTATCCCTGTACTGAAGTTAGTTAAAGTTAGAATAAATATAGGATTATATAAATCCCTCTCAAATTTTAAAATGCCGCTCTAACACACTCTTCGGTCTTGCACAATCTCACTTCCGCTCCTCCACAGAGAAGAGGCACGTATCTCATCATTTTACCTGAGTTTGTCAATACGCGCTTATACTGCTCAAATGCAGGTGAGACCACGAAACATGTATCGCAAATTACCTTAACGCCATAATTCTCTATCTGTATCACCAGTTCTTGCATGCGCTGCTTTATCGCTCTCGCGGTAAATATAAAGAAATCCTTTTTCACTTTCCTTCCTTTGCCCTCAACCCGCAGTAGCTTGTGTATCTGCTGGAGTTCAAGAGAAGAGCAATGAGGGCATCCAATCGCGATTACATCGGCTTCCTCTGCTCCTGCATAACATTTAGTCACATCGCCTTCTTCTACACCTATTTTTTCAGAGGGTATGTCCCATGCTTCAGGTGTTACTCCTCTTATATGATACAGTCCTACGGACCCGGTTGCACCTATTGCAGCGGATAAATGCTTCAGTTCGTCTTTACTTGGAATAGATGGAAGTTCTATTAGCGGTATCCTATTGCCTACGAGTTCGCCAATTAAAAATCCGAGTGCGCTATAGTCTGCATCTGCAAGGTCACAACTCGCACAGATGCGTATCTCGGGCGCTCGGTTCTCTGTTTGGTGAAGCCCATAAAAAGGTGTCTTTCCTATAAGTGCTGCGGCAAGAGCTGAAGGTGCACCTTCCATATTCGTTCTCGCACCGAGGACCGAGTTAGCATATAAAACGGCTGATGATTCAGACCATGCGATATGCACACCTTTTGGGGGCGCCCCGCCTTCCAGTAGATAGGGAATGCAGGTACACTCGGGAGCGATACCCAGATTTTTATACGCTGTGAATACCGCAATTTGCTTATCGGCGAACTCTTTTGTGATGTTCATCTCATACCACAGTTCCCTATCCATGCCCATCGGGTTCAAGGTGCTTTTTACTTTTACCCTGCCTTCGAGACGGTTTATGAATTCAAATGCGTCTCCTATGGTCTTGTACGATACACCGGACAAGTGTGCGCTTGCTATTGGGATCAGCTCAGAAGCGTTGTTTATATCTCCGATTGCTACCAGTATCTCCATCGCTTTCTTCTTCGTCCAACCTTCTTCTCCTTCGTATATCCGCTCTTCCTCTTTTGTCAGGTGCATTTATTTACTATCTGCTTTAGATGCTGCCCCTCCCTATAATCAAAAATCTTTCTTTCAAAAAGAAAGCGTTACCAAAAATCTCTTCTTAGAAAGAAAAGCTATACCAATACTAAAAATTTATGTGGTTTTGATACAGAGATAAAATTAGGGCTGAATGTTTAGAGGTGTGATGAAAAATATGAAGACCGTGACAAAAGGCAAAGTGATTGTAATAGCAGCGATTATGTTAGTTTTTGTCTTTGCAGCGCCGATGAGTTATGCTGCGAGTAGGGGCGATAATTATAACCATATAGTTGTACAACAAACACCACAAAAAGTGCTAATCGGACAGAATTTACAATTCGATGCGTTTGCCGCACCGCCAATTGTATACCGATTAGTAAGTGGCAATGTAGTGAATACGTATCCAGCGGACAGTAATAGCCGTATTTACAACGTGAATTGGCCAATGTCCGGTGCGTATTATGTGAACTATAACTCAACAACAAAGAATGCAGATGCTCAGCTTTCTGTCGAGGCGGTGAATATACCATTAGAGCTTAAAGTAGGCACAACAAC
>JAUWVD010000118.1 GCA_030617585.1 Candidatus Methanophagales archaeon | reverse complement strand
TCTTCTATATCTCGCTTCACATTCTCTAATTCGTCGCTATGTAAATGTAAAAGGTCCATAGCAGAAAAGAAAGGCGTGTACCAGTGAAAATCGTCTAATAGCTTTAAAATATCTGAGACACTGACCACCCCAACTACCTCTTTTCGGTCATTAACCACTGGCACACCTGCTATACTATTCTCTTTTAATACAGTTGCAATATTTAACACGGTGTCGTTCTCCCTCACAGTAATCACATCTCGTGTCATAATCTCTTCAACTTTCTCTTTCATTTATTTCGAGTCACCTTTATGCCCTCTTCAGGTTATTGAACTTTGATTTTTGTGCAGATATTAACTAACTAACTAAATACGCTACATCCCGCTCCTTATGCCCAGCGCCTTTCTTACCACCTGCGTTATTGGTATCGAGCACATCATATACCAGAGCACCCAAAAAGGCAGGGTGAATACAAATGCGCTAGAGAGCTCAGTCACACCAAATAAGGGAAAAGTCACCACCATGTCCGGGTGCGATTCCACATACATCCATATCCACATAAAGATGGGTATAGTAATAATCATAATATACGCCATAGGCTTCATTTGCTGCTTGAACATCTCACCGGAAAATTGCGTTTGCTTCCTCATCACTTCGGTCCGCTTCTTCTCGATTTTCTTCATTTTATGCTGGTTGTTCTCCTTTTTCGCTTCCATGTACTCTTTTTGAAGATCTCGTATCTGCTTCTGATACTCCTTTGACTTCGCCATTAGCTCCCAGTTCATCGTGTATTTCTGCACTACCGAGGTGTAAATGCCGGTAACCACCGATAAGATAAGGATAAGGATCAAAAACTCACCAATAAAATCCGCGAATGGTCCTAAAACCACGTCCAGAGCGGTACCTACCTCATTCCGATATGCTAAAGAAGCAAACATGACAATAAAAGCAAAAACCATAATCATATTATCTGCTACTTTTTTTATCTGCATTCTCCCTTGCGGTATCGCCGTGTCTTTATTCACCATCTTATCTTATCTTATCCTATATGAGAACTAATTTAAAGTGTCTCTATTTAAATATCTATCATATCGCTTAGCACCTCAGCCATAGTAGCGTGAAAAAACAGATCCTTCTTTAAGCTCGCTGTTATTCGCCGCTTCGCATATTCATCTACTACAAATTCGAGCTCGTGATAGGAAACGTCTTTTAGAACGAGAGCAAAAGCCGGTGCGGGTTCTATCTGCTCCTTTATCTTCAGGTCCAATAGGTCCTGGATCCAGCTTTTAGCCCTCTTGCCGCTGCCAACCATACTCAATGCGGACACGATTTCCCGTACCATCTTACGTAGGAAGCCGCTTGCCGCTATGTCTATGATGATAAACTGATCGAATTTCACTATATCTACCTGTTTTATCTCCTTTATGAGTCTCTTACCTTCCAGGCCATCTCGTTGCGAGAAGTTAGAGAAATCATGTGCTCCAATAAGCAGCTCAGATGCATCTTGCATGCGTGATATATCCAACTCGGTTTGTAAGAACAGGAAATACCGGTATTCGCGACGTATAGCCTCCTTGCGTGCGTTAAATCCGGCATGTGGCTTTGCGATTGCTAATGCCCATATATCGCTCGGAAGCAGGCTGTTTATCATTCGCGGTGTTATATTCTGGTTCGGAGTGTCAAAGGAAACGACCTGTGCAAGAGCATGCACACCTCTATCGGTCCTACCAGCGTAGGAATAATTCGCCGTTTTCCGGTCTTCCAGGATACCTAATCTCTTTAACGCTTTGAATAGTTCACCCTCTACGGTCTGCAGTTCTGCCTGTGGCTGAATTTGAAAGCCATGATAGTTAGTCCCAAGATAGCCGATTTTAAGGGCTACACGCTCCGCCTCTTCTTGCATACTCGCACCTATTTACTGCTTAGAATTTATACCACAATATATTGAGCAATTACATAGATTAGTACAATGGCAAAAAGGGTGAAGAAGAGAAGGGACGTAGAAATAACCGAGGATTATGGAAGTCAGAATAATACTTGTGGAACCGAAGAGTGAAGAGAATGTGGGTGCAGTAGCGCGAGTGGTGAAGAATTTCGGATTCTCCGATTTGTATCTAGTCAAGCCGCCGGATATAGGTATAAAAGCTTTTTCGGTTGCCGCTCACGCTTACGATGTGCTCAAGGGCTGCCAAATCGTTGAGTCTTTACCGGATGCGATTGCGAATTCTGCTATTGTTGTGGGCACAACAGCTAAACTGGGTACTTCTACGAGTAAACACCTCCGAATGCCGTTCTTTTCGCCTCTGGAACTAAAAGATAAGGTTGCAGGTAAAAGAGGTATCTTATCCATTCTATTTGGTAGGGAAGATGTAGGCTTGTTAAATGACGAGTTGAAACTTTGTGATCTCGTTGTGAGCATACCAACAAGTCATGAGTATCCAGTGATGAACCTCTCGCATGCCGTTGCGGTTATACTTTATGATTTGAGTGACGTGACTTCAGGAACGCTGGAATTAGCGCGTGTGGAGGATAGAGAGCGATTATACACGCAACTGAAAACCTTTCTGGATGAGATCGGCTACCGCGAGCACAAGAAGGCAAAGACTTTGCTCATGCTCCGAAGAATCTTCGGCAGAGCGGAACTCACTACGAAAGAGCTGCAAACTCTGCAAGGGATCATTGGTAAAGCCGAATGGCGGATTGGGGTGGTAGATGAGAAGTGAAGTGGTGGTAGAGGGCGGGTAGAAGAGGCGTATCGGCACAAGCATCGGTGGATTTTTAACTTGACACTGTTACATTCCTTTTACCGCTGAGTTCGCAGAGAACAGAGAAAGTTGCATGTATATTGACTCGTACTTAACCGAACACCTATGAAAAACGATCAGAGTCGCCTTGCATAGATCTTCCACGCAGCCGTTTCCTTACCCGGATCCAACTCACTAGGCGCTTCAAAATGGACAGATTTTACGATTTTAAATAGTTTACTAAAAAGTGCTCTCAGTTCTTTCTCTGTGAAGAAATGGTGTGGCAGGACTCCATCTACACTGTCTGTATTTATCCTCGTGTTTGGTTCAATTTCCGTTCCCGTCAGATATTTTGGATGGTTTGTTGAAATAGCCACTAAGAACAGGATTCCGCCTTTTCTTAATATCCGGTGTATTTCGGATATTGCCACTTTTATTTCCGCTATCGTACCATGCTGAATGACATGGTTACAGATAACGGCATCAAAAAAACCAGCTTCATAAGGTAGGGACGTCATATTGCACGTTTCAAAGTCAACCGCAGGTAATGTTGCCATTGCGATTCCTAAGGCCGCTTCTGACGAGTCGCAGCCATAAATTTGGAATCCTTCCTCGAGCAGATATGCTGTATGCCTTCCGGTTCCGCATCCCAAATCAAGAACTCTTCTCACAAGCTCGTGTTTAAAGAAATTAACCGCTTCGATTACCGTTTCAGATGCTTCTTTTTGTAATATTCCACGCTCTTCATATATACTGTTCCAATCGTTCATGGGAATAATAAAACCTCACAGATAATAATACTTACCCTTCTCCTTCTGTTCCCGATCCTTAGCCGAGCCGATCTTGTTTATCCGAGGTCGAAGCGTGTTTTCATCCCTCCTGAAAGAGACACCCAAATCCTTCAAAAATATGTTCATGCCCTCTCGCATACCAAAGCAACCCTTTATCTCGCCTCGCACACCCGGTACACCATCGAAAACCATCAACCTATCGCTTAACAGGTCTATCAGATAGATGTCATGATCTACAATCAGCATAGATACACCCCTTCGCTCTGCATACCGTCTTATCGTTTTAATCAGCCGCACCTTCTGCTCCACATCAAGATGCGCAGACGGCTCATCCAGCATATATAACGAAGCGTCATGACACAGAGAAGCAGCAATTGCAACATCTTGCAGTTCGCCACCGCTAAGCTCTTTTATGTTCTTGCTCTCTAGCTCTGGGATTCCTAACGGCTCTAAAACCTCAACAATATCGGATTCACCCAATTTAAGCGAATATATGAACTCCTTTACTGTCATATCCAATTCGCCTTTTATGTACTGCGGCTTGTAAGAGACAGTAATATCAGCAGATATTTTACCGGTTGTCGGCTCCGTCTCACCCGCTAATACCTTCACGAACGTGCTTTTACCTATTGCGTTTCGCCCTACTATGCCCAATACCTCGCCCTTCTCTATACTGCCCGGTTTCACATCCAGCACAAAGCCCGATTCACCATAGCGCTTATCAAAGCCGTCGTATTCCGCGGAGATCTCTCTATTCTTTAGTGCCTCCCGCGGTGGATGAGCACTGAATTCTATCGGCTTATCTCTTATCCGAACGTTCTCAGCATGCAAGAACCCACTCAAATATTCGTTTATTCCTCTACTCGTGCTCCGTGGCATTGTAACAACGCCATACCCGCCGGGTTCACCGTATATAAGATGCACATAATCTGCAAGCATATCGAGGATAGCGAGGTCGTGCTCTACCACAACCACCGCTTTATCCTTTAAAATATC
>JAUWVD010000190.1 GCA_030617585.1 Candidatus Methanophagales archaeon | reverse complement strand
TCAAAATCCACCGCGGTGTCAATGAGGTTCTCTGGTATGCACCCTCCTGATGGACCACCTGTCTGTACTGCCTTGAACTTTTTGTTATTTGGTATGCCACCGCCAATATCATATATTATCTCCCGCAGCGTGATGCCCATAGGAACTTCCACGAGACCTGTATTATTCACTTTACCCACAAGCGAAAAGATTTTAGTCCCCGTGCTACCCGCAGTTCCGATTGAATTGAACCAATCGGCGCCCTTAATTATAATTAGAGGGACGTTAGCCCATGTTTCTACATTGTTTAGATTTGTTGGTTTGTTCCATAAACCTTTAACAGAAGTATGGGCATATTTTGGTTTGGGTGCGCCCACTTTGCCTTCTAATGAGGACATGAGTGCACTGGACTCGCCCGAAACGAAAGCGCCCGCACCTCTATATATTTCAACATCAAAATCAAAGCCCGTGCCCATGATGTCCTTTCCCAGAAGCCCGTGCTCTCTCGCTTGCTCGAGTGCAATGCCCGTATTCTCTACCGCTAAAGGGTACTCTTCTCGCACATATATGTAACCCTGATGCGAATCGATGGCATACGCACCAATAATAAGTCCTTCGATGATGCTGTGTGGATTCCCCTCCATAAGTGCCCGATCCATAAACGCTCCCGGGTCTCCCTCGTCACAATTGACAATAACATATTTTTGCTCGCCGGGTGCATTGCGTGTAGTTTCCCATTTTCTTCCCGCCAGAAAACCACCGCCACCACGACCACGTAGACTCGCTCTTTTAACTTCTTCGATCACCTCTTCCGGGCTCATTTCGGTTAATGCTTTTGCTAAAGCGCTGTAGCCACCAAGAGCGATGTAATCTTCGATATTTTTGGAATCAATATTGATATTATCACCAATAAGGAGCCGCATCTGATGTTTATAAAACGGTATTTCAGCCTCGTGAACCGCCTTTTCTTTGGTGACGAGATCGGTATAGAGTAAACGTTCGATTAGTTTCTTTTCTATCAACGTTTTTTCCACTATTTCGGGCACATCGTCTGGCTGCACTTGAAGATAATAAAATCCCTCGGGATAAATGACAACAATTGTCCCTTTTTCACAAAATCCCGGACAGCCGGTCTCTCTTATCTCTACCTCATTCTCCAACCCCCGTTTTTTTAGTTCTTCTTTAAAAGTCGTGATAACTTTTCGCGCACCAAGGGCGAGGCAACCCGTACCAGCGCATATCGCAACACGTCTCTTTTGCGGGTCTCTTTTAGCCAACATCTCCTGCCTGACGTTTTCTAAATCTGTGGCTGATTTTATCTTTCTGCTATTCATGTATGTTTCTCCTCCTTATCCGCGCTTGTGTATCCATAGTCACTGAGAATCTTTTCCACCTTTCTCGGTGGCAAGTTACCATAATAATCATTATCTACCACCATCACGGGTCCTAACGCGCAACAGCCCAGACAGTTCACGCCCTCCAATGTAAATTTATAATCCGCGGTTGTTTCATCGGCTTTGATACCCAGAATACGTTCTGCGGTCTCCATGATTCTCGGGCCTCCACGCACATGGCATGCGGTGCCGAGACATACCCTAACTAAATGTTTACCTCTTGGTTCCAGACTGAAAGATTTGTAAAAGGTTGCGATGCCAAAAACGTCGGTTAATGAAACGTGCAATCTTTTTGCGATATGCCTGAGTGCATCTTCGGGCAACCAATTGTACTCGACTTGGACGTCCTGCAATATGCCGACCAACTTCGATTTGTCTGCCCTATGGTATTCTATTATTTTATCTATTTTCTCTCCGTCCATCTGTCCTATCTCTCCACTATAATTTTTTTAAAAAAAGCTTCCTTTTTTAGTTGTATATCTTCTCCGTATTTACTTTTCATAGTGGTCTATATAAGACTATTTATGAACTTTTCATAAAAGTTATGAACTCTTCACAGCGCCGCCAGATACTCGTTCCACGCCCATCCTGTTACGTTCACATAATACGCAGCCTATTCTACCGTCTTTGAAATGATAAAGTTGTTGAAGATGTGGTTACCTAAACCTTCTCTCACCAGTTCACTCTAGTTTTAGGTTCGGATGTCCCAAAGAAATTCGTTAAAATTGAACTTGAGCAGATTTTTAGAGGGATGGGCTTCCGGGTAGAGATAAAAGAGGATTTTGCAAAGCTGAGGGTGAATGTTTTGCATGAATGACGATAAATTTATCTGGATTGCTAATGTCGAACCAATCAGGCTATAGTTATAATAAGTTTTCAAGGAAATAATGATGAATCCTTCGGTCTTCGGTAAGTTCAGGATGAAAAGAAAGCGCAATTATGTTTCTTTGCTTAGCAGCTACTATGTGCCCATCGAAAGTTGCTAATACTCCCACATTTTCCGCTGCACAGGTTATAGCGGGTGCTCTAATGAAAACTGCATGAATGGGTTCCTCAAAAAGGCTCATCTTTAGCAACACCTCAAAAGATTCCTTTTGCCGTCCAAAAGCGTTCCTCTTTACTTTTACATCCATTAAACCGAGCAGTGGCTGTCCTGTCTTTGCAACTTCTTCATCACCCTCTTCCGCAAGCAAT
>JAUWVD010000089.1 GCA_030617585.1 Candidatus Methanophagales archaeon | reverse complement strand
CCCCTCTTCTCTTAAGTAAGCCAGTAACGCCAGTGCAAAACTCGTCTTCCCCGCATCTTTCTCTTTCAGCCCTACAATCAAAGCCTTGTAGTTATCGTAATACGTACCGATGATTTCTCGCTCATTGTCTCTTTGTTCCTTTGTTTCTTCCATCGTTATAGCAGTTTTTAAATTTGTAGAAGATATTATTATCCATATTATCGCCTTAGGGGACTCACAAATAATAATTTACCAGAACTGTATCATTTTTCAAGAATTTTTAAGACACAGATTAACGCGGATTAACACAGATTTAAAGTAGTGTATTGATTTTTTAAGGTATAAATTTTCTGCCACAGAGTACACCGAGAGCACCGAGTTATTTTCCCTCTGTGGTCTCTGTGGCCATCATTTTTGAATTTTTCTTGATTTTGATTCTATGAACCCGTAAAAACTTAATAATCAGGACTTTAGAGTAGCGTCTGTGTAAATCTGTGAAATCTGTGTCTATGATAAACATGTTTCTACATATACGATTGAAATGTTTTCGATTTTTATCGCGCTTTCAAAATTTGGATGCACCGGATTTTTGCAATACAGTATAGTGCCGCGCAAATAAAAGCGATTGAAAATCAGTTCTTTCGCTCAATCAAAAATGAGATTTTAGAAAAAAACGAATATTTTTATATAGTAAGTTGTATATATCTAACATAAAGTTAGAAATAACTAATATAGGGGAAGAAAAATGGCGAAACAAAAGCGGAAAAAAGAAGAGATAATTGGAATACGCAGAGTTGGGCAGAGGGGAATCTATGGTATGTGGTGGTACCAGAGCAGGAAAGGTGATATTGGATGAAATTAAGAGTAGATAAGAACAGCTTACGATTCTCAGGCATTGCTGCTCTCTTGATCCTCGCTGGCATCCTTATGCTGTGCTTTCTTTCTAATTCCGCCTATTTCGGGATTGGTTTTGCCTTGATCATCATGGGGATCATCATGATTGTCTCAGCCATCATTACAGCAGCAACACCGAAAGAAGATATGATCCGGGATGAACGGTCTGTGAGAATCAATGAAAAAGCAGGCTATCATGCGTTCTGCATTCTCCTTGTGACCATGGCTCTTCTTCAATTAATATGCATGATCTGGAGATTAAACTTCAATTTTAAGGCGGTTATACCAGATCTCTTCATTGTCGGGGTAGGGTCATGGATCATACTTCGATGGCACTACAATCAAAGGGGCGACGTTACGTGAAGACCAGAATCAAAGAATTCAGGGCAAGATACGACCTGACACAGGAAGAATTAGCCCAAAAAGTTGGTGTACGGCGAGAAACAATTGTTTTTCTGGAGAAGGGTAAATACAACCCCTCTCTTAAATTAGCGTATAATATTGCAAATGTTTTAAACTCAAAAATAGAAGAGCTGTTTATATTTGACGATGAATGATACTTTTGTGGTCGCCTGCAAAACACATACATTACGTTGTCTACCTACAAGTATTTAGTAGTGGACACTGCCAAATTTCCAGTAATCCCGGAGGAGTTCCATTACTTCCCAATTAAGTAATTACCTCTTCATACATGGATTCTGTTAAATTAAATATCCTCTCCCAATCATACCTACTTGCATTCTCTATACAGCTCCCCGCCATATCCGCCCCTTCATCCAGCCCCCGGAGTATATTATCCGCAGCGTCCGTCTCTGAAAGTTCACATATAAAGCCATTTCTATCGCGTTCTATAAAATCGCATACCGCATTCATTTTATGATTTACTGTAACGACCGGCAACCCACACGCATTCGCCTCCAGCGCCGCGATTCCAAAACCCTCTCTGGTCGAAGGCAACATAAGCACCTTCGATGACTTCATACATGAAATCACATCGTTATAGTCACCTAAAAATCCAGTAAACTCGACATTAGACTCTAATCCCAAATCATAAGCCAACTTCTCTAACTTAGTCTTCTCCGGACCTTCGCCGATGATCTTACATTTCACCTCTGGCACCTCTTTCTTAACCAACTTTACCGCTTTAATCAGAACATCCACATTCTTCTCCTTTATCAACCTTCCGGCGAATATCACATCTGATTCTTCCTCCGATGCTTTTATCTGTCTTATCATTTCAAAATCTATCCCATTTGGGATTATTTTGATATTGTTCTTCACTCCGATCCGTTTTAAATCATTCTTCGTCCTTTCTGAAACCGCAATCATTTTATCAGTTAAATGCGTGGTCGTTTTCTCAATCACTTTCCCAAATATCCCCTTTTTACCTAGATATTCATACCAGTAATCATCCCATACCTCACACCATGTAATTAATAATGGAATTCTCCGCAATGCAGAACAAATCTTTGCAGAAAAACAAGGGAAATAGGAAAAACCTTGACAATCTATGATGTCATAATCTCCTTTTAGTAAAGGCGTGAGGACTTTACTTGCAAAATATATTGCGGGATTTATAGATCTTCTTCCATCAACATACAACTCTTTTGGTTCGCAAACGCCATGCAGATAAACACCTTCTTTTATTATAACATCTTCTCCAGCCCAGTATTTCATTCCAAACAAATGCACTTCATGCCCCTTTTTAGCTATTCGCTTTGAGATCTCCCAGATCCTCTTCTCTGTCCCACCTATCACATAGGGATAGATTACGTCATATACGCATGCGATTTTCATTTCATCTTGGCTCTTTTCTTCTTCGCTTTTTTATGCCCTTTCCCCTTATCCCTATAACTTTACGCTGACCTTTTTCTTTTCAGCCATCTTTAACGTGAATTTCGACTTTCCTTTCTCGCCCTTTAGTCGATTTAGTTCATCTTCCACGGATTGATTTCCATTTAGCAACTCGCCTGCGAGTCGCATTTAGGCTTCTAATGCATTGAGCAGTTTGAGTATGTGTGCTTTAACTATTACGCAGCCTATCATAAAAAGCTATACTTTCTGAATCCAAAGTTATTCTTGCTTCAGGTATGGTGATTGCCATAGTTGTCCATATGAAAAAGGTCATATATAAAGCTTTTGGTATTTCCGGCAAAATACAAAATACAATCCGGATGGCATCATATCAAAAAAGCCATTCATGAAGTGGTGAAAGAGGGCGATATTGTAATGCCTCTGCGTTCTCCGCGCACTCAGCGGTAAAATTTGGGGGTATAGCGTAGTGATTTCACGGGGAAATTCGACAGTGCCCTCATAAGGAACATGGTTGTCGAAGAGGAGAATGAATGAATGAATGAAAGGAAAGTTTAAACCTTTATATACTCATAATTAGTAGGTATAATACAGAGAGGTAAATAAGGGAAAGCAGTAGACTTTTTTCTTGAATATGAAATGAAGAGTTTTAAGGAATTAGGTATTATTGAGCCTATTTTGGAATCAATAGAAGAAGAAGGGTTTGAAAGACCAACAGAAATACAGGAGAAATCGATTTCGTTAATTCTTTCAGGTAAGGACGTTATAGCGGAGGCGGCAACAGGTTCTGGAAAGACACTTGCATTTGCTGCGGACATTATAGAAAAGACAGAAAAAGGAACCGGGATTCGGACACTTGTACTAACGCCAACACGAGAATTGGCACAACAAGTTGCAGCAGCGTTAAGCCTATTTTCAAAATACAAACCGTTACGGATTGTTGCAGTTTTTGGTGGTGTATCTATCAATCCACAAATTACGCAGTTACGGAGAGCGGATGTAGTAGTAGGAACGCCCGGCAGAATATTAGATCATATTGGGCGGCGGACACTTAACTTAAGTAAGGTAAACATACTAGTCTTAGATGAAGCGGACCGAATGCTGGATATGGGCTTTATCCCTGATGTCAAGAAGATAGTAGGGGAATGTCCACGAAACCGGCAGACACTCTTGTTTTCCGCTACTATCTCACGAGAGATAACCGTTCTTGCACGGAAATACCAGAAAGATCCTATTAGCGTATCGGCAGAAGCGTATGTAGATCCGAGTAAATTAACGCAGTTATACTATGATGTACCAGACAATTTGAAATTTTCTTTGCTAGTCCATTTATTGAACCACGAAGAATCAGAGCTTGTAATGGTGTTCTGTAATACACGTTCAAATACCGATTTTGTTGCAAGCAATCTCAAAGCGTTAGGAATAGGTGCTATGGCTATCCATGGTGGGCTTACGCAGGACAAAAGAGACAGGGTAATGAAGCAATTCCACTCTCATGACGTTCGTGTTCTTGTATGTACAGATGTCGCAGCACGAGGACTTGACATCCCTCATGTTTCGCACATATACAATTATGATATTCCCATGTACAGCAAGGATTACATCCATAGGATCGGGCGAACCGCACGAGCGGGTAAAGGTGGAATAGCAATTAATATCCTTGCAAGCCGAGATCATGATAGTTTTAGACGCGTAATGAAAGGCAATGAGGTAACCATAACAGAAGAAAAACTGCCGGATGTAAAGAAAGTACGAATCAGCAGGAAGAATACCCCCCAAAGATCATTTAGGCCGGGACGTAGACCCCATAGTAGCTAAACGCAGCCATATATGGCTGCTTTTTTTTCTATAACAAAATTTTGAATTTATTATTAAGACATTAGTATATAGAATGATTTTGTGGTGATCACAGTAAAATGGAAAGACCATTTGTATTTATAAATGCCGCCATGAGCGCGGATGGGAAGATTTCAACGGTAGAACGAGTGCAGACGAGAATAAGCGGTAGGGGAGATCGAGATAGAGTTGATGCTCTGAAGGCGGGAAGCGATGCAATAATGGTTGGCATAGGTACTGTTCTGGCAGACAATCCATCTTTAACAGTGAAATCAAAAGAGAGGCGCGAAGATAGGAAGCAAGCGGAAAGGGATGAGAATCCAATACGAATCGTAGTAGATAGCCGTGCGAGAACGCCAATTGACGCCGAGATACTGAACAAGGGCAGTGGCAAACGTATAATTGCCGTTTCCAAACGGGCGATAATAGCGGATGTTGATAGATTAGGCGAGAAAGCGGAGATTATTGTCTGTGGCAGGGAAGAAGTGGACTTGAAGAAACTTTTAGATTTGCTTTGGCATCGTGGTGTGGAGAGATTAATGGTGGAAGGCGGTGCAACGCTTAACTGGTCCCTGGTTTCGCAGGGGCTCGTTGATGAGATTTATATATATATTGGCAATATAATTATCGGTGGCGAACACGCTCCGACGCTTGTAGATGGTAGGGGCTTTGTTACGGATATGGCAAAGCTGGAGCTTTTAAGTGTCGAGAAGATGGACAAAGGTATTATACTGCAATGGCGTGTTCGTTACTGAGGCGGAGACGACAAAAAATGGAACCACCCTTTGATATAAATGACATAGCCGATTTTGCATACGTTACGAAAAGGAAATTGAAGGACAAAAACGGAGAAGAGAAGGGTGTATTATTTTTATGGCGGAGAAAAGGCGAGGATGAATTTAACTACAAGCTTAAGTGCCCCTACTGCGAGGTGGAACAGGAATCGAGCATTATACTCAAGCGACGGCCGTACAGGGTGCGATGTGGCAACTGTGATAAGAGTGTTATGATAGAGAAACTTTCTAAAAAGTAGGGGTGGCTGCACTTATATTTG
>JAUWVD010000088.1 GCA_030617585.1 Candidatus Methanophagales archaeon | reverse complement strand
GCGAAGGAAAAATGGTGGAGCGCTCGTCTTCCAGGTAATGACTTTTCGCTAAGTGAAGTTGCGGATATGATGAAAGACGTTTCTGAAGACGAGATGCTAGCTACAAAGAGAAGGTTTGAACGTCTTGTAGAGGCGAAGATTTCCAATGCTGACGAATTGAAAAAGGTTATTGAAAAAGATAATAAAGGCAGATGAGAATCTGTAGGTGCAGACGCATCTGGACGATGCATATGCGAGGCAGCTTGGTGATGCTTTTGGTAGAGAAGAGGTATGGCATGTACTCAAAGCGTCAAATGACGCGAAGATATATCTGGGATTTAAGGATTTTATAACGCCCGATAGCTTTAAAGATGCGGTCAAAAGTGAACGGTTTCTTTCGCACTTGAAGATGGCAAGGGACTAAAGAAGGCATCTAATATTCTGCGTGCTGAAGAAGGATACGAGGATAGTCTGCTTTTGAATGGCGAGCAATTGGAGTTGCGGCTTTTTACTGTTCATGGCAGAGGAAAGGTTGTTACAGGAGCTTGCTTGCTCACCTGTTTGCAAGGACAGGTCACGCTAAAATCGAACAGTGCCGAACTTTCATTAGCCCAGACGGATACTGTATTGGTGCCTGCACGCATTGAAAATTTAGAGATGGAGGGCGAGGGGGAGATTGTGAGTGTTAATTTTAAATTAAATTTCTCATTAGTTGATAGGATGAATTTACCCTTATCCCGTTCTTCTTTTCTACCGCGCGATGCAAGTCCACTGCGTTTATTTGATTTCCTTTTACTCCCACCGCCTTCCCATACTCGTTATTTAAAATCAAATCTACCGCTGCCGCACCCAAGCGGGTTGCTAATATACGGTCATGAGCGGTAGGACTTCCACCTCTTTGTACATGTCCTAATACAACTACTCGTATCTCTGAGCCCGAGATCTCGGTAATCTTATTTGCAATCTCTCCCGCTCCCGCTTCCCCTTCGGCAACAATAATAATCCAGCGCTCCTTACCTTTTAAATAGCCACTCTCAATGTCATGGCACATGTCGTCTAAATCATACGCTATCTCCGGAACCAAAACCTCCTCTGCACCGCTAGCTAAAGCAACTTGACTAGCAATAAATCCGCTCTCTCTGCCCATTACTTCCACCACAAAAATCCGATCCATACTCGTTGAGGTATCTCGAATCTTATCGACTGCCTCCAAGGCCGTATTTATTGCTGTATCCGCGCCAATAGTTATATCAGTGCCATTAATGTCATTATCAATAGTTGCTGGTATCCCAACACAGGGGATATGCCACCTTTCCCATAGTTGGATTGCACCCCGATAAGTACCATCTCCTCCCAGGACAATTAGAACATCTATTTCATTCCGCTTTAATATCTCCACCGCCTTACGCTGTCCTTCTTCTGTCAAAAACTCATCACACCGTTGAGACTCTAAGATCGTACCCCCTCTATTTATAATTCCTGCAACAGAACGGTGGTCTAAAGATTTCAAGTCTTCGTTGATCAGACCAGCATAACCGCGATAGAACCCTATTACCTCTAATTTATGATGCAATCCGTATCTTACCACACTGCGAATAGCAGCATTCATTCCCGGAGCATCGCCACCACTGGTTAATAAACCGATACGCTTTATCACCATTTCCCTCTTCCCTCAATATTAATGATTTCGTACGTATAAAATGTATATTTACAGACAACCACAACTGGGACCACTATGAATTTTTCTTCTATTGCAACAATTGATGATATATGTATAACTGAATTGTGACGGTTAACGTCAACATTCACGAATGCCTCTTTTTACTATACTCTCTTTTTATACTATATACAGGTGTAATAATATGCACATGGCAAAAACATTAAAGGAACATTTAACTTTAGTTTAAAGGAGGAAAAAAGGGAGATGGAAGAAAGAGGTGAATTTGGACCAATAGCCGGGAATAAATTGTTCGGTGCTTTGTACAATACAGAAGGGCTAATAATGGCTGCAAATACCAGGATCGTGCACGGTATTGCAAAAGGCATATTCCGAGCAGCGAAAGATTTGAGAGCAGCAGTTATATTCGAGCTCGCAAAATCAGAGTGCGATTTGAAGGGCGGATATACGGGATTAACACCGCGAGAGTTCTCTAATGCAGTTTGCGAGATTGCGAATGACGTGGGGTTTGGTACGTGGGCTCTACATGCCGACCACATAACGGTAAAGAAAGGGACGGAAGAAGAACTAAAGGTCGTGAAGGAATTAATAGAGGCACAAATTGCGGCTGGATACACGTCATTTGCGATAGACGCTTCTTTCTTGTTTGACCTGAGTGGAAAAACGACTTTGGCGGAACTGCAGCGGAATATTGATGTGACCACAGAACTTGCGAACTTCATTAAGGAAAAGATGGCAGGCAGAGAGTTTGGCTTAGAAGTAGAAGTGGGAGAGATAGGAAAGAAGGATAAAGATGGATTGGTCCTTACAACGGTAGATGAGGCGACTACGTATATTACCGAGTTGCACAAGCGGGACATTTATCCGCAGGTGCTGGCTATTGCAAATGGGTCAACACATGGTAATATATATGATGCACAAGGCAATCTCATTGAACAGGTATCAATAAATATAGAACGAACGGTGGAGATAGCGAAGGCAATAGAACCGCTTAACGTACGAATTGCCCAACATGGCATTACCGGAACCCCGCTTAAATTCATAAGCACGAAGTTCCCGAAAGGGTTGATACTAAAAGGCAATGTAGGCACGTTCTGGATGAATATAGCATGGGAAGTATTAGAGATATTTGAACCTGAGCTGTACGAAGACATATGGGCGTGGACTTTGAAAGAATACAGAGAAGAAGCAGCAAAGAAAGGAATAACGAAAAATGACGAGATTTTTGGTAAGTACAGTAAATTTGCAATAACGGTATTTAAGGACCGGATATACAGCGTTTCCGACGATACGACACGAGAGCTAGAAGCTAAAGCGTACGCAGAAGCAATGATGTTCTTTAAAGCTTTTGGTGCTGTGGCTACTGCGGACAAAGTAGGTGAATATCTGAAATAGGATAGCTAATAGCGGTGCTATGAGGGGTATTGAATTACCTCATACCCAGTCAGACGTTTCTTGTTTGAGCGTACGTTTTGCCTCTTCATCGCGGCGTTTATGCTCTTCCTTTATCGCCACCGCACGGTTGAAGTACTCATCTGCTTTCTCATCATCGCCCGTAGTTTTGTAAATCTGCGCCAGATTGTAACAAGTTGATATGCCCTCGTCCATAAGATAGTTGCTGAGATTCAGTCCAGTGTTGAAGAATCCAATCGCCATCTCATATTGCTCTAAACTCGCATAAGCAACGCCACAATCATTACAAGCCTTTGCCAGTGTCGGATGAAGTGGATCTTTCTTCACGATCTCTTTGTAAATTTCGATTGCCTCCTCAAATTTTCCTTCATTAAGACGTTCTTCTGCGAGACTAAGCAACTCTTCTGCGGTCTTTTTGTCATCTCCGCTGCCGCTTCTTTCTTCTACCATAACAATAAGATAAATTGCATTAAAGCATAAATAGCATAGGTAATTTTGTTGCCTAGAGCGGAAATCCCAAATTACAAGCACCAAATTTGCGATTTACAATTTCCCACTCTTTATTGAGCACATTCAAATGGTTCTTTCTTGATCTCAGGCGATCTTAGCCCAGCTTACCTGCGTCTTCTCTCACGCGCATTCGCAATCGTTTATGTATTGCTATTATCTCCTCTTTTCTTCTTTCGTCTGCACGTTCAAGATTATGGAAATACGGGAACGGGATGGCCCCACCCGTTAGAAACTCCTTTATATCTGCTGTGATTTCGCTATCTGGAATAGCCCCAGGATCTTCTTCAAACCCCTCCCGGTTATCTTCCCATTTCGTCACCATATCCATCACTGCGCCTTTACCATCACGTACAAAAGCATTGCAGACTATATGAAGAACTCGTATATCGTCAGATGCTAGACTTACATTGGCATATGGGACTGCATATTCGTTACCATTGAAGACAACGGATATGCCACCGTGTGCTGCCACCTCGTTTAGCATCTTATAATCGGTGATGCTGTCGCCAACAGCGATGACATCGCTCAACGCTACCCCCTTTTCTTTCGCTATCGCCCTCACTGCATCGGTTTTCCGTTCCCCGCCTACTACCTTGGTCGTAAAGATGTCAAAACCTAGCGAAGGGAGTTGAACGAAAAAGAACTCGTTTAGACGATTAACTATGCGTTCCGTGTTCTCAATGTCTAAATAAAGCTCAATTATATCTTCTTCTGCTTTTTTTATTACAGTATAGACGTCTTTTTGTATGCTTCGTTCTAAATTCAACTTCGTGCACATAATCTTATCTTCAGCGATTCCCAGTTTGCGACCTATATTGTATGCGTGCTGCTCG
The DNA here is from genome assembly GCA_030617585.1 of Candidatus Methanophagales archaeon. Lineage (GTDB taxonomy): Archaea > Halobacteriota > Syntropharchaeia > Alkanophagales > Methanospirareceae > Methanophaga. The sequence continues at coordinate 1,207 of JAUWVD010000088.1, read as the reverse complement.
TAACTTGTGGATATGATATAAATGTCCCAATTCTCAGCCTGTAACATCTCAAACAGATATTCGGCACCTTCTACTATCTTTGCACGTTCTGATACCCTTACTACATCCTCTTTGGTTATACCATGCAGCAAGAAGAAAGGCACAATTAAAGCAAGGGTATCTCCGGGCTCGTAGCCTTTCCTACCTTCTAGCGAGATAATATCGTCATATCTGCTTATAACCTCAAAAATAGACGCTCCTTCTTTTCCTATGAGTTGCATCACGTCATATGCATTATCTTGTGGCGATAGCGGTCCTTCAAGGTCGAAACATATTGTCTTTTCCATTGCGAATAGGTATAAATAGATATATATTGTGTTCGTACAAAAACCTTTCTTTCAAAAAGAAAGCTTTACCAAAGAAACATGGTTTTTTTGGCAAAAAAAAATCGGAATTGATAGCCACAGAGACCACAGAGCACACTGAGGGAAAGAACTCGGTGCTCTCGGTGTACTCGGGGGCAAAAAATACACTTTATATACCATAAAAACATTACTTTTGTTTTTCTTTTAGCACAGGTTTTCTTTTTGAAAAAAAAGAAAAAGTGTAAAGAAAGGTTTACCAAAGAAATTAATTAATTAAATATCGGCTACCCTAACATTGTTATAGTATGCTAAGTAGAAAAGCGGAAGATTATCTCGAAGCGATTCTGAACATCACAGAAAAGAAGGGTTATACAAGGGTGAAAGATGTCGCCATAGCTTTAAGTGTTAAGCCATCAAGCGTTGTGGAGATGCTAAAGAAGCTGAACGATAGCGATTATGTTGTATATCGGAAATACGATGGCGTGATCTTAACACCCAAGGGGCGAGAGCTAGGAAGCGTGATAAAGGACCGGCATGAGACTCTAAAGGCACTTCTGGAAATAATACAGGTGCCCGCGAAAATAGCGGATAAAGATGCATGCGTAATGGAGCACGAATTGGAGACGAAAACGGTAGAGCAGTTGAAGAGTTTCGTGCGGTTCGTGCAGTCAGCACCGGATTATCCACAATGGCTTGATCACTTCAAAACGTTCTGTGAGACAGGAGAGCATCCCTGCAAAGTGGATAAGCGGAAGAACATCGGTTCTTCAGAACAAGAAAATAGATTATTGACACAGATTAACGCCGATTAACGCAGAAGAAAATAAATCCGTGTAAATCCGTGTAAATCTGCGTCTTAAATC
>JAUWVD010000109.1 GCA_030617585.1 Candidatus Methanophagales archaeon | reverse complement strand
AGATATCCACGCATACTTCTTCGCATAGTCATTAACGCTCCCATATACCAATACGCACATAGTGTATGCAAACAGACTGAAGAAGTACTGGGAAATGTCTTCGTCCAATAGCGTAATGACATTAGCATATTCCCTCAGTTTCTGAACACATAAGAATGCCTTGAGAACTTTCGGATCCCGCAGCGTAGAGGGTATCTGGGGTATCTCAGAAAGATTATTCACAGCCAGAAATATCTTTTCGAGTTCTATTGCCTCTCTCAATTTTCCGTCGGAATTTATCTCGAAGGTCTCGAACTTCAGCACAGCTTCAAGCTTTGCGATGTCTCTAACTATGTGGGAGTGACCAGTCTCCGAGAAATCGATCAACCACATATTATTGTCTTCATCCATAAGTACATTCTTCATATTCAGGTCGCCGTGAACTGAAGCCTCATATACACTTACCGTTTCTGATTTTCTCTTTTGAATGATATTCTCTATGAAATAGAGCGGATTGGTGGATGTCCCCAGCCCGAACGGTAGCTCGATCGTCTCTTCATCTGCGGATACGTCAAAATGACTTTGAACATACTCTTTTATATTATCATAACGATCGAATGAGCTATATTCTTCGTAGAGACTGATTTCCTTCAATTTAGGTTGCCCGTACCATGTTCGGAGTGCAACGCGGAAAAGCTGGTCAAAGAGTGGTAAAATCTCTTCAACGGTATGTGAAAAATAATAGTCTTCAAGACAGCTAATTTCGCTATCTGTGCCCTTTATTCCCACGAAATTGTAAAGTATTCCACCAAAGTCGCCCAATTTACAGTGCTGTATGATCTGAGTGGCATTATTCTGTATGTATCGCTTCACATGTTCTGTATATCCTCTTATCTCATCGTTGATCGTCGACCACTTATCTATTTTCAAAACAAAAGGCATCTCCTTTCTTCCACTGCGATCCCATGCATTCACCTTAAAAACTAACGAACCACTGTAACCGCCCGATATTGGGATCAGTCGAACTTCACTGCAGTCTGGGTGTAGTTTCTGTGTTATTCGCTCACATGTATCGTTCCAACCCACACATTCCCCAACGATATCTATCCTCTGCTTACCTTCAAATACAATATCCGAAATATATGAAACGCCAATTACGGCACGAGTAAACCTCGTATTATCAAGAAGGTGACGCATATCGATAAATTTGCCCTCACTAACAATCTTCTCGATCTCGTCATCCAAATTCAAGTTCTTCGCCCAGGGTAGATGTTTGAAGATCACACCGAGATCATGAAGAAGCATCTTCTTATTCCCGACATTTGCAGGATGCAGGTAGAAGAGAGCGTCTAAGCTATCTCGATCAAATGAAGATAAATCGCTCATCAAGTCAATTCCCATTCCAAAGCCCACCATTGTCTCACCCTGATATCTCGGGACGGTGTTGACGGCAACCCAGTTATCAATGTTATCCTTGTGCAAGATCATCTCACGGTTCTCAGGTGCGAACTTTTTGATCGGCGAAATCTTTACGCCCGAACTATAAACTTCTTTTATCTCTGCTCGCATAGCAACGCTCACCAACCCACTAAAATCCGCGCTCTTCTCTTTTGCAATCTCGAAGATAGATGCGTAGAGATCACCTATTGTAATCCCTATATCATCTCCACACTCCACAACGATAATATCGTTGAACGTTCCATCTAACGCCACGTTGAATCCCGTATGAATGGTTACGTCACCGGTATCTCTCTTGGGAATCAGGAAGTCAGGTGTATCATTACCGTCAGTTGGCAGCCAGACCATTGTGCCACCTATCGTAATCATCTCACCGAGAAAGGGCATGCAATCGTTCACGCTCATTCCCAACGCACCAAGGCCGATCGAGTACTCAGTCTTAGAGAACTTTCTCGAGAGTATATCTTCCTCTCCTAATCGAGCATATAGCACTTTCGAGATGTCACCTGCGACCTTTAATACCGCTTCTTTTTGAGAGGCTTCAAAGACGGTGAATCGAGCTCCAAACTTATTATATCTGGGTAAGCGATCCCAATCTACCTTCGACCTTCTCATTGCCTCCAGAGTGATACAGCTTTTGATCGCATCTTCTTTCGAGGAATAGATCGAGAAGAACTGATCAAATCCTGCCATCTCCAATACCTTCAACGGATATGGATTTAAGTTACAGATACGAATCCCACCGTCTCTCTTCTTAAGCATCTTCTCGATGACTAGGAACGTTCTGATACCGCCACTGCTTAAATATGAGACATCCACCATGTCTATGACCACTGCGGAATCATGATCCGTAATAAATTTCTTAAGCGTCTCGTCCAGTTGTTTTGCTCCAAATGCATCTAACCGACCACTAAGCAAAATCGTCAGGATATTATCTGTTCTGTCTGAAGTTATCTCCATTCCATACCTCCTTTCTTGCTTTGTGTATGACATCTAATATTTAATAGTAAAAAAGATTTGTATCATGTTTCAATTTCAATTTCAATATCAGTTACAACTAAAAGAATATGAACAAAGAAACAAATAATCGCGAGGAAGAATCTACTGGATATGCATTTACGGCTTCTGAGCGTAGACGTGTTTTTTGGTTGGTCCTTGTGCTTATACCCCTCAGTTGGGCATCAATAAAGATAGTTCTACCTGCGTTACCCGAATTGGGAAACGTATTTCATAGCACGGCGGGCGTGAAATCATCGGTCTCTCTCTACTTGATATTCTTTGCCTGTTCGCAACCGGTGTGGGGAGGGATCGTCCAGAAAACAAGCTGCCGCCAAACATTATTTTACAGTCTCTTTGTCACCATGATCGGAACGTTAATAGCGATGTCTTCCTTTAATCTTCCTTCGTACCTCCTAGGTCGAATATTGGAAGGTGTTGGTATGGGTGCTGCTTCGCCAATAGGACGGACTTTATTTACCGATGTTTTTGGGCGGAAAGAGCTCGCACATCGAATGGGCGTAATCAGCGGCTGTGCTGCGATAATGCCTGCTGTCGCCCCTATCACAGGCGGCTATTTGATGACGTACATAGACTGGCGTGCAATTTTTGGTTTCTTCTTGCTTCTTTGTGCTGCTTATTTTTATTTCGCCTTTCGGTGGCTTCCTGAAACCCGCATTAATTCGGGTGATGAAGGCGTAGTCACCACGCGCAAGTTGATAGGAACGTATTTTTCTATTCTAAGAAACACTCATTATTGGGGATATATCCTCCCGTACGCCGTCATGACCGGTGGGCTGCTCGGCTACTATTCCGCGATGCCCTTTTGGTACCACTCTCAACTGGGAATCGCTGAAGATACCTTCGCCTACTTTGCCATCCCTACCGTTGGTGTGTATCTAATCGGTCTTATAGTTGCCGGGTTACTCATTAAAAAGATAGATCTTGAAGCAATCCTCTTCCTCGGAATGCTGCTGGCTTTTTGTACTGCAGTTGTCACTACCATTTTGGCGATTCTGAAGGTATCGGGGGTGGCAAGCATTGTTGTAGTCCTGAGTCTTTATGGTTTTTCTGCCGGGTTGGTTTCGCCAAATGCAAATGCGGGCGTTCTGGCAAAATTTAAGAAAGTGGCAGCGCCTACTGCGGCCCTAATAGCGGTTGTGCTATTTGGCACAGCCGCCCTCACTTCAATTGTAACAATGAACGTACATATCAGGGACACACTATGGCCCGTTGCGGGCTATCTGGGGACATTGTCGTTAATTGGTCTTGTGGCTGCTTATTTCTGGGTGTGGCTTCCTTACCGTGGTAAAAAGGGTTAATGAAAGGAAAAAACGGCAAGACGATAGCGTAAACTATAATTGTACCAACAAATGAGCCAATAATTCTTTATTTCCGGTAAGAAAGGTAACACAAGCAAAAATGCAACTGCGCTGATACCAGACATCACATAAAATACAGATGCCATACCGAATGCGTGCCAGAAAATACCGCCTATAAGCGGACCCACTGCTAATCCCAGGTAAAACATCATCATATATATGCCCATAGACTCGGCTTCTTTTCCCTTATGGACCGCCTCTCCTGCGTATGCCATGACAACGGGAACCATTCCTGCTGCCAGACCATTCGGCGGTGTCCTATAAACCGTGACCTTTATATGCACCTGGTCTGATAGTATATTCTATGATAGGACCAAATTCAAAAGACCTGATATGTTTGAACCCGGATTGTCGGGATTACCGAAAGAGAAACGCTGGCAACATCATCAAGAAAGGGTTCAATACTAAAGGCAACCAGATGTTCAAATGCAAGACCTGTGGTGTGAGATTCCCTGAGACTAAAGGCACGGTATTCTACAACAGACACCTTACGGAAGAACAGATCATCATGATATGCAAGTTACTGGTTGAGAAAAATGGTGTCAGGGCGATTGAACGCATAATGGAGATTCACAGAGACACCGTATCAGATGTCATCGAAGATCTTGCCAGACACGCAAGAGAGGTAACAGATTATCTGATAACCAACGTGGGATTGACCCAGATCCAGGTGGATGAGATGTGGTCGTTCGTAAAAAAAAACAAAAGAAAGTTGAGCAAGGAGATGCGGGATCTGATAGACATGGTGATTGCTGGATCTACACAGCTATAAAATTTGACACAAAACTCCATTTAGCCCATTGCACGGGCAAGAGAGTGCAGGAAACTGCGAATGCGCTACTTGCACTGGTAAAGAACCGTGATAAAGCACATGATAA
>JAUWVD010000018.1 GCA_030617585.1 Candidatus Methanophagales archaeon | reverse complement strand
TGGTGTGAAAATTGCAACCGGCGCTTATGGCACGGTACAAGAAGCTACTGAGATGTATAAAAGTGGTAAGTTAGGTGAGACAGGTGCTTCAACAGTAGCTGCTCATGCTGGTATGGGCGCTACTGCACCAGGTGGCGGATTGGGCATGGGCATGGGCGGAGGACGAGGCGGCGGCGGCAGAGGGCAAGGCATGGGCAGAGGTATGGGACTTGGCATGCAGCAACCAATGCCTTCGCAACCACAACCACAACCACAACCACAAGCGCCGCAGGCACCAATAACGCCTCGAACGAAAGAAGAAGAAATCGAAGAACTATTGAACATGGCAAATAGACTGGAGAAAGATTTGGAAGAAGTGAAGAATAGAATAGAAGAACTTAAAAGGGGGTGAAAAAAATGGCAATAGGAAGAGGATTTGGCAGAGGTTTTTGGTCTGGCTTTGGACCCGGAAGAGGTATGGGAATGGGCAACCCTTATCCATACTGCAGGAATTTCCCGTGGCTTCCCAGAAGGTGGTGGACCGGAATGTATGGTGCAATGGCTCCAGCTCCAGGGATGTACCCAATGCCATATTATGGCTATCCCTATTCTTACGGGAGGTGGATAAGATAAAATGAGTGGCATGGGTAGAGGAGGAGGAAGAGGTCAAGGTCAAGGTCAAGGTCAAGGTCAAGGTCAAGGTCAAGGAAGAATGGGTGGCAGCGGATTGGGTCCCGCCGGAGATTGTCGATGCCCAAATTGCGGATATACAATGTCGCATCAAACGGGGGTGCCATGCTATCAGCAGACCTGCCCAAAATGCGGGTCTAAAATGACGAGGCCTTGAGGCATTTTTTGATCAAACTTTTTGCTAAAAAGTTTGTTTAGGAGGCGATAAGAAAAAAATGGGAGGAAATAGAAGGAGAAACATGTATTATCTGACTGGTTTACCCGGCTGGATGCGATTTGGATACTCTCCGGGCTGGGCAGATAGGAGTCCAACCGGAATGCCGCCAGGTGCACAGTATCTCACACAGACGGGACAGATGCCGCAGTTTGCTTCTTGGATACAACAGCAAGCACCAGCAGGCGCACCTGTTGCACCAATGGGCATGCCAGCAATGCCGAAAGAGCAGGAGATTTCTATGCTCGAATCGCAGGCACAGATGCTTGGGGACCAGTTAGAGCAGCTAAAGAAGAGACTGGAAGAACTGAGAAAGTAAAGAGTGGAAAGGGCCAATTAGAAACATGAGGAGAAGGAAATGGGTAAATGCGAACTGTGTGGAAAAGCGAGAAGATAGTTCTTTCTTTCTCCTTTTTCTTTTTTAGTGTGCTATGCCGCAATCCATACTATCATTAGCCTGGAAAGCTTTTGTTAACGAAGAACTATGCGTAGGGTGTGGAAAGTGCACCGGGGTTTGCGGGACAGGTGCGATTGGAATCGTTGATAAAAAAGCAGTAGTGGATTTTAACAGGTGTATATGCTGCACTGCTTGTGTACGGGCTTGTCCAAAGAGTGCCATCCAAATAGCCCCACATTCATCTCCACTTTTGCAGGGAGATCCAGTACTGGAGCGGCTAAAAACGCAATTAAACGTCGTAAGGTCCAAAGTTGAGGAGATGGAAAGAAGTATCGAAGAGCTATAAGTGTGTAAATAATTAAACGTTAAAAAATGCGTGATTAAATGCAGGTAAAATGGAAAAAATAGCCGAAAAAAATGAAACTTCCGATTTCGATGAACTAACCAAGGAGATGGAGGAGGAGATATTAGAAGAGGAAAGGGGAATATACTCCGAGAAGACACTTGAGGCGGCATACAACCCAAAAAACGTTGGTGAACTGGAAGCTCCCAGTGGTGCTGCCAGAGTAACAGGCCCCTGCGGAGACACACTGCAGATGCATATTAAAGTTGAAGAGAATAAAATCGTAGATTGCAAATACATAACCGATGGTTGTGGTGCTTCAATGGCATGTGGAAGCGTGGTTACAGAACTGGTGAAAGGTAAGACAATCGAAGAAGCACTCACGATAGAGGACAAGGATGTTTTATCTGTTTTGGGTGGTTTACCGGAAGAAAACATTCATTGCTCTGTGCTTGCAATGGACACGCTAAGAGCAGCTCTGGAAGATTATAAGAGTAAGAATAAGAGTAAGAATAAGAATAAAAAAAGCAATAAAAAATAGAGGAGGTGAACAAATGAAACTATGCATTCCCTCATTGGGAAATGGAGGATTGGAAGATCTTGTAAGTGAGCATTTTGGAAGAGCGCCAACATTTACTGTTGTGGATATGGTGAGTAACAAGGTGGAAATTGTGCAGAACACGGGTGAACATTTTGGCGGTGTAGGCAATACACCTGATCTCGTAGCAGGTGCGGGTGCAGAGATAATGCTCTGTTCCGGATTAGGCCCTCGTGCAATAAGCGCGTTTGAACAGTTGGGGATAGAGGTGTATGTAGGCGCCAGTGGTACGGTGAGCGAAGCAATAAGCGCTTTTCAGGCAGGAAGACTCAACGAAGCTAGTGATGCCAATGCGTGCAAAATGCACCGGCATTAATGGGACGCGCAATGCAACAAAACGGTGAACAGATGATTATTGCGGTAGCAAGCGGCAAAGGCGGTACGGGAAAGACAACAGTAGCAGTTAATCTCGCTCTGTCGCTTCCGAACGTACAAGTACTCGATTGCGATGTAGAAGAGCCAAATTCACATATCTTCCTTAATCCGGTGATCGAGGAGATAAAGCCGGCGTATACGCTGGTGCCAAGGGTCAATTACGATTTCTGTGATTACTGCGGTAAGTGTGCTGCGGCGTGTGAATACAACGCTCTTGTTGTTGTGCCGCAAAAAGAAGTAATGGTGTTCCCGGAACTTTGCCACGGCTGTGGGTTATGCTCCCTTGTATGCCCGCAAGATGCGATCAGCGAGGAACCGAGGGAGATTGGCGTTATAAAAACAGGAAAAAGCGGTGACGGCAACATTGACCTCGTGTACGGGGTGTTGAATATCGGGGAGATAATGGCAACACCGCTGATCGACCAGGTAAAAGCGGACATTGATCCGGAAAAGACAGTGATTATTGATGTATCGCCGGGAACGGCATGTCCGGTGATTGCAGCCGTACAAGGCAGCGATTACTGCATTCTTGTGACTGAGCCCACACCGTTTGGGCTCTACGATTTGAGGCTTGCGGTTGAGGTGCTCAGAGTGCTTAAGATCCCTTTTGGCATGGTTATAAATAGAGCAGGGATTGGAGATCGAAAGGTGTATGAGTACTGCGAGAAGGAAGGGATTACGATTTTGCTTGAGATTCCGCATGACACGCGGATTGCACGTTACTATTCCGAGGGCGTGCCCTTTGTGAAGGTGATGCCGGAGTGGAAGGAGCGATTTGCAGGGATAATTGATAAAGTTCTCTTATAACCACGAGATTACACAAGATTTACACAACACTTTTTCTTTTTTAAAAAAGAAAATTTAGCCTGTGCTAAAAGAAAAAATAGTTCTTTTGGTACCGCTTTTCTTTCTAAGAAAAGGTTTCTTGTGAAAATGTGTGCAATTTTGCGATTATAAAAGGTTATAAAAGGTATATGCAAATGAAACAAATAACGGTTATTAGTGGAAAAGGAGGCACGGGGAAGACAACCCTTGTGGGCTCGTTCGCGGCCCTCGCAGAGAATAAAGTCATTGTAGACTGCGATGTTGACGCACCAGATCTCCATCTGTTGGTGCATCCGGAAATCATAAATAAGGAGGAATTTAAAGGCGTGAAAGTTGCTGTTATGGATAAAACGCTATGCTCCGAATGCGGAACGTGCGAAGAAACATGTCGATTCAACGCTATCGCTTCGACCGAAGAATCAGGCTATGCGGTCAATCCCGCACGTTGTGAGGGCTGTGGCGCTTGTGTGTTTACGTGTCCGCAGGAGGCGGTTACGCTGAAAGAACGTGTCTCGGGGTATGCATTTATATCAAAGACGAACTATGGCCCAATGGTGCATGCGCAGCTCAATATCGCGGAAGAGGCATCAGGGAAACTGGTCACGGTTGTTAGGAACAATGCACAGCAGGTTGCAGAAAAAGAGGGCTGTGAACTCATTCTGATTGACGGGTCGCCGGGCATCGGCTGCCCGGTAATTGCGTCATTGACTGGCGTGGACCTTGCACTCATCGTTACCGAGCCCACGATGTCTGGGCTGCATGACCTCGAACGAATCATGGATGTGACCAGACATTTCGGTATTGCTTCCGCCGTCTGCATCAACAAATACGACATTAATGAAGAGAACAGCGAGAGGATTACCGAGTTTTGCCGGCAGCGAGGAATACAAGTTGTTGGCAAAATACCATACGACTCTGTGGTCACTGAGGCGATGGTTGCGGGCAAGCCAGTGGTTGAATTCTCAGGAGGGGTGGTATCGGATGCGATAAAGGATATGTGGGGGCGTATAAATCAGTATGAATGAATTACGAATTGAATGTTGTATCTGATCTCCCTGCTCCCTGCTCTGTTTGAAAACTTTACCGGGATGAAATTCTTGTTTTTTCGCCGACGTATCGCGGGAAGGTATTGGAGGGGGATGTGACAGAGGTGGCGGAAGAAATTATCAGAAAAAACTGCAAAGAGCTCGATATTGAGATTATAGACATGGCGATGAATGTAAATCATGTACATTTGTTCATAAAAAACCACGAGATTTCACAAGATTGACACAAGAACTGGGAATTATTTTGGTATAAAGTAGCTAATATTCTATAGGAACTATGTTAATATTATTCTTTTTCTCGTGAAAATCTGTGTAATCTCGTGGTTATAAAAAGGAGCTAAACAAATATAAAAAACTAACTTCTTATGATATTCCGAGAATTATATGTAGTATGAGTATGTTAAAAAGGGAGGGGTAGTAAGGGTAATGGGCAAAGTATATCTCGTTGGTGCCGGACCTGGCGACCCGGAACTATTAAGTTTGAAGGCGTATCGGCTTATAAAAGAAGCAGACGTCATATTAATTGATAATTTAGTCTTGGGCGTGAAGGAACTGATACCCGAGGGTAAAGAGGTTATAGATACAGGAAAAACCGCAAAGAAGCATAAATACACACAGGCTGCGATAAACGCGCTCTTAGTAGACCTGTCGGAGAAATACGATAAGGTTGTGCGGTTGAAAGGCGGCGATCCGTACATATTCGGTAGAGGCGGCGAAGAAGCTGCGGTACTCAAAGCGAGTGGCGTTGATTTTGAAGTTGTACCCGGGATAACATCGGCAGTTGCAGTTCCCGCCTCATTCTCCATCCCACTAACTTTTCGTGGCATTTCTTCTTCCGTTACTATAATCACTGGTCACGAGATGGACGAGAAAGAAGAGAGCATCAACTGGGAAGCGATAGCGAATTTGAAGGGCACGCTCGTTATATTAATGGGTGTTGGGAACCTCGTTACGAATATTGATGCACTTTTAGAACATGGCATGCGCGCGGAAACGCCCGTGTCGATGATTGAAAACGGGTTCACAGCAGATGCAAGGCTTACCGTTGGAACGCTGGGGACTATTGTGGCAGTAGCTGCGAAAGAAAAGGTGACTCCACCGGCTGTGATCGTGATTGGCGACGTGGTTAATGTAAGGGAGAAGTTGACAGAACAAAACGAAATAAAATAGATTATTGACACCGATTAACACTGATTAACACAGAAAAAAATTAAATCCGTGTAAATCTGCGTCCTAAATTAAATATGTGGAACCTATACATTATTATACTATAAAAGATGCAAAATGCAAAAAAATATCAAAGTGCAAAATAGAAATAAGATAGCCGTTTTTAGACCTGAAAATGTACTTAAAAAGACAAAAGAGATAGCAGATAGATATGGGTTTGACTTTTTCGGCTTCCCGCTGTTTGAACTGGTAGTACGGAAGGATGCATTGGCGGAGCTAGAAGCTGTTTTTGGAGAATGCGTGGACATAGCCGTGTTCACGAGTATAAACGGCGTGAAGAAAGCGTTTGACATTTGCAACGGTAAATTCGACTTAAAGAAGAAATTCCAGGATGATACTGTGGCTGTATGTGCTATTGGCCCTGCAACGAAAGCGGAGCTTGCGAATAAGGGCTTGCACGTGCATATTATGCCCGCGGAATATAGCTCTGATGGTTTAAAGAGTGTGTTTGATGCGATTGAAGTAAAAGATACAAGGATTGTATTCCTCAGAAGTTCAGAAGGCGGCAAGGATAATATAACATTTTTAGAGGGTAAAGGTGCTTTCGTGACAGATATAGCGATATATAGCGTGAGGGAAATTGCACTAGCAGAATGCAAAGAGTTCTTTAATGAACTTGTGTGGTATGGGCCGGATTATGTAATATTCACAAGTTCATTGACTTTTAGGATCTTCTTAAAGCACACAAAAGAGTTGAATATAGCAGAGAAGGTCTTCGAGAACGCGAAAATTGTCGCTATTGGCGATCCAACTGCTGAAACCATAAAAGAAGAAGGGCTAAATGTGGATTTGGTCGCGCAAAAAAGCACGATTGGAGATCTTTTGAAGGAGATAAGAGAGGATTTGTAATTGTATATAAAGTATAACTTCTACCTATAAATTTAATTTGGGACGCAGATTTACACGGATTTGATTTAATCTGCGTTAATCTGTGTCAATAAATATTTAATTTTAGTTCGATATTATGCTTTCTTAATTGTTTACCGCCGAGATCATGGAGTGCGCAGAGGAGGGGAGCTAAATAATTTCCCAATTCCTCTGTTTGCTCTACGATAAACAAAAGCGATTTTTTACGTACCAAAGTCCCAAGAACTGAGATATTTCTTTTGCTCTTCTGTTAGTACCTCTACCTCCACGTTCATTGATTTCAACTTCAGTCGAGCTATTTCCTCATCTATCGCTTTTGGCACGGGATATACCTCATTTTGCAGTTTATCATGGTTTTCCACAATGTATCGCGTACACAAAGCCTGATTTGCGAAGCTCATATCCATTACCTCCGGTGGATGTCCGTATGCAGATGCGAGGTTCACAAGTCGCCCTTCCGATAGTAAATATAACTTCCGCCCATCTTTCATCTTATATTCTACTACATTCTCTTTTATCTCTTTCTTCGCCACTGCCATCTCTTCTAAGTCGTTTACGTTTAGCTCAACATTAAAATGGCCCGTATTGGCAAGAATTACACCGTCTTTCATCAATGCGAAATGCTCGCCTCTTATAACAGATATATCGCCGGTAGCAGTGACAAAGACGTCACCTATTTTCGACGCTTCTCGCATTGGCATCACTCTGTACCCATCCATAACAGCCTCCAGTGCTTTCCTCGGGTTCGTTTCCACTACTATTACGTTCGATCCAAGCCCTTTGGCTCTCAACGCCACACCTCGTCCACACCAGCCATATCCGCCTACCACTAGCACTCTGCCTGCAAGGAGGATATTTGTTGCGTTCATTATCCCATGCAGGGTTGATTGCCCAGTGCCATATCGGTTATCAAACATCATCTTCGTCTCTGCATTGTTGACCGCAATTACAGGAAAGCCCAACTTGTGCTCCTTCGCTCTTGCTTGATGTCTTATCACGCCCGTAGTTGTCTCTTCACATGTGCCCTTTACGTTTTTCCGTGTCTTTTCTCCCATTGTATGAAGCGTTGTAATCGCATCGGCTCCATCATCAAGCACCACCGTGGGCTCTATCTCAAGTGCATACTTTAAATACTCATAATACTCGCTATCGCTCTCGCCCCGGTATGCATATGTTCGCACACCAAAAGAAGCCAGAGCTGCTGCTATGTCATCCTGAGTAGAGAGTGGATTTGCAGCGGTAAGTGCGACTTCTGCACCACCTGCCCTTAGTGTTAAGATAAGATTTGCCGTTTCTACCGTTACATGCAAGCATGCCATTACATTCACGTTTTCTAATGGCTTCTCACGCTCATATCTACTTCTTATCATATCCAAAACCGGCATTCGCCCTCTAACCCACTCTATCCTTTTCTTTCCGTCTTCCGCAAGGTTTATGTCCTTTATTATACTAGCCTTCATTTAACCACCTTCATTATTGTATGATAAACATGGCCACATAAAAATCTTTTTATATTATTACCGCATATAACAAGAAGTAGTGATGAAAGGATAAAACGCAAAAATGATAGTAAAGGAAATAATTAATGAATCTGTCTTGACGTTAGCGGAAGCTAAGGAAATGTTAACTACTCCAAGGGGTGATGTCGCGGGAAAGAAAGACGGCGAGGAGGAGATGCGGTATGAGAGAAGGAAAGCGTATGAGCATACAACAAAGTTTGCTAAACTGGGAGCAGAAGAGTCAAGAACACTTATAACCGAGCTTTTAGAATTATCAAAAATGAAAGAGGAGATAGCAGTAAGAATTGCGGACCTTCTGCCGAAGAGCAAAGACGAAGTGCGAGCAATCTATGCAAAAGAACGTTTTACTCTTACCGAGGGGGACATAGAAGAAATACTCGATTGTGTTGCAAAGCATATATGAATGAAGGATAGAAGTTGAGCATATTAAGGGGGAAAAAGGGATGACTGAGTATGAGAAAAAAGGTGGAATGTTGAAGGAGAGGGTAAGGGAAAAGAAAAGGGAGACGTATGCACGTATCCTCGATTATTTGCCCTATGGGCATTCTAATGACTCCCGAGCGGTATATCAGAAGAAACCACTTATCCACGCTATTGGCGAGGATAACTTCATCTTAATGGAGCTTTCACCAAAGAAGGATAAAGTTCCTTTGGTCTATGATCGGGTATATATCGGAGAAGGCGAGCGGGAAGAGATAGACCATGTAACCCAGAGGTTGAGATATAATGAATTAACGCCGACTGCGAAAATAGAACTACCCTACGTCTTGGAGAAGCTAGTAAAAGAGAACGAGGAGAAGTTTGTACAGACATTCAACGAGGCAAAGCCTATTACCACACGATTACACACACTTGATTTATTGCCTGGAATAGGGAAGAAATTGATGTGGGCAATATTAGAAGAGCGGAAGGAAGGTCCATTTTCCGACTTTGAAACGCTCACAAAAAGAGTTACGGGACTTCATCACCCCGAAAAGATAATTGCAAAGCGAATAGAAGAGGAAATAATGAATGAAGATATGAAATACAAAATCTTTATCGGTATTTGAAAACGTTCACTCCACAGTTACACTTTTTGCCAGATTCCGCGGCTTATCTATTTCACAGCCCCTCTCTTTTGCAGTCCAGTAAGCGAGTAAGTGGAGCGCAACGGTGTTGGGAATAGGCGAGAATAGAGCACTGGTCCTGGGAACCCTTATAACATCATCTACATATTTCTCCACCTCTTCATCGCCTTCCTCCGTGATTGCAATCACCGGCGACCCTCTTGCTTTTATCTCCTTCACGTTCCCTAAGGTCTTCTCATAAATATCATCACATGTTAAAATCGCAATTACGGGTGTATCTTCAGTAAGCAGTGCAAAAGGTCCGTGTTTGAGCTCACCGACAGCATAGCCCTCTGCGTGTATGTATGAAATCTCTTTAAGCTTTAATGCACCCTCTAAAGAAATAGGCAGGTTTACACCACGCCCAACGAAGAACGTATGCTCATATTTGGAAAGGTATCGGGCATGCTTTTGTATATTTACTTCGTCAAGCACCCGTTGAGCTATTTGCGGCATTCGCTTCAGCTCGTTGATATGTTCCGCAAACACACTCGCGGGCATCTTCGAGAGGAATAAACCCAGCAGATAAAAGATGATGAGTTGCGTTATGAAGCTTTTTGTTGCCGCAACACCTATCTCGGGACCAGCCCTGGTGTATATCGTTTCATCTGCGAGTCTCGTAGCGGAACTGCCCAAAACATTTGTTATCGCTACTGTTTTACACCCATATCCCTTCGCTTTTTTCAACGCTGTCAGCGTATCTGCCGTCTCTCCTGATTGCGTAATTGCCATTGCCACCACCTTCGACCCATCCAGCACGAAATCAGAGTAATTGAATTCCGATGCAACTTCAATCCGAACCGGGATTTTTGCTAAATTCTCTATTATGTATTTGCCACACAGAGCGGCATAAAAAGACGTGCCGCAGGCAACCAATAAAATGCTTTCCGCATCAACTATAAAATCAAGCCCTAAATTTATCCGCCCTTCTGTTAAATAACCCATAAGTGTATCTCTAATTGCCTTTGGCTCCTCATGGATCTCTTTCAGCATGAAGTGCTCGTATCCGCCCTTCTCGGCGTCTTCTATCGTCCATTCGATTAAACTTTCTTCCCGCTTTACTTCCGACCCCCCGTTTTCTATGTATATTGAATCCTTTTCCACGACCACAAGGTCCTCCTCCTCCAAAAAGATTACCCTGTTCGTTTGATCAAGCACTGCTGGCACATCAGAAGCCAAAAAAAATCCCCTGTCTCCAACGCCTACAATGAGTGGTGATTCTTTCCTCGCCGCTACCAAACCATCAAAACCTTTTACCGCAACCAATATAGCATAAGAACCTCTTAGATAGGATAACGCTTCTTTTACCGCTTCTTTTACTTGCAATGCATTACGCACACCCGAATGAAGTTCCGTTGGTGAAAGTTTCCTTTTTAAACAGATGTTTATTAAATGAGGTATCACCTCTGTATCCGTTTCCGATTTAAAAAGGCAATCACACAAAACCCCTTCTTTTATCGACTGATAGTTCTCTATTATCCCGTTATGAACGACAGCAATTTCACCGTTGGAATCGAGGTGCGGATGTGCATTTGTCACTGTTGGTGCGCCATGAGTTGCCCAGCGACTGTGCCCAATCGCTATTTTACCCTCATAACCAGACTCAGATAAGCTTGAAATCAAGCAGTCAATAGCGCCCACCTCTTTATGCCCCATCATTTCACCTTGGTTCTGCACTAATACACCACATGAGTCATAGCCCCGATATTCAATTCTTTTCAACGCCTTCAGAATGATTGGCAGCGCTTCTCTTTCTCCTACATAGCCAACAATTCCGCACATTTTCCCTTTTTAGAATATAAAATAATATAAATACCTTATACAACCCAGCACCCATCCGGTATTTTCCCAGTCAGCTCCTTCATTGACTTTATCTTAGAGCGATTCCCTATTATCGCTCCGGGGTGCGCAATTACGTTGTTGCCTATCTCGCAATATTCACCGACCAGCGCGCCAATTTTCACTCTATGTATGTGATATTCACCGCCAATTTCTATACTCACCTCTTCGCTTCGTGCTATGAATCCTCCATCCGCATACGATCCGGTATCAAAGATAGAATCGTGAATGGAAGAGAAGGAGCCGATTTTCACGCCGTCCATCAAGACTGAATTCCTAATCTCCGTAAATGCTCCTATTGCAGTATCATTCCCAATACTTGTAGAAGGAAAGATGCAGGCATTAGGACCTATATCGCAATTCTCGCCTATGATAACAGGTCCTTTAACATACGAATTAGCTCTTATCACCGAATTTTTACCGATTGAGACTTGCGCATCTATTGACACCCCTCGCTCAATTTTCCCTTCTACCTTTGCTGGATTATTTCTCAGTACTATCTCATTCAAACGGAGGATGTTCCAAGGGTAAACGGCATCCAACCAAACCCCATGTGTTTCACATGCGTTTATACGGCTCCCCTGGAGGATCATGCTTCTTAACGTAGATGTC
Source organism: Candidatus Methanophagales archaeon (assembly GCA_030617585.1). Taxonomy (GTDB): domain Archaea; phylum Halobacteriota; class Syntropharchaeia; order Alkanophagales; family Methanospirareceae; genus Methanophaga. The sequence goes on along the minus strand of JAUWVD010000018.1, from coordinate 384 downwards.
AGTTCCGCCTCTATACCCTCAAATATGTCCTTCCTTAAAGCGTATATTCCCGTATTGACTAAATTACTTATATCTCCTCTTGGCTTTTCTATAATATCTTCAACCATTCCTGCTTTTAACGTCACAACACTACACTTGCTTACATCTTTATGTGCCTTAATCACTATTGCATTCCCGCCTTCTTCGGTCATTTCCAAAAGGTCTGAATCGGAAAGGGTATCCGGCCGAATAACATTATCGCCAGATAAAACGAGAAATCGCTCATCTGTTTTATCCCTAGCATGCTTCAGTGCATCTCCTGTTCCAAGTAGATGTTCCTGAAAGACATAATCTATTTCCACACCAAAATCCGCGCCATCGCCAAAATAGTCCATTATTTTCTCT
>JAUWVD010000050.1 GCA_030617585.1 Candidatus Methanophagales archaeon | reverse complement strand
TAAGAGCTTATCCGAGGAGGACAAGAGATTCCCTTCTGTCGCAGATAAGTACTGGAATGCACGTGGTGGGAGCTATACAGATGGAGGTGCTTTTATGTTCTCAATAGACAGTGATGAGAAGCTAGTATGCACCAATAAGTTCGGTGAAGTAGTGAAAACACCCGAAGGTCAAACACACTGTGATTTCACAAACTCTATCACGCCCCCGCCAGATAGTGATAGACAGCGAGAACTGATAGCGGCAGAATTGAAAAATCCACAGACTTTATTTGAGTTCTTGCGAAAAGGTGTTAAGGAATGGGATTGCAATAAACTACGGTGGACTGTGTCAGAGCTTACAAAGTATGCAAACGAAGGAGATGGGAATGAGCCTCACACCTGCAGTAAAGCGATTGTGATAGATGGTTTAACACGCCTTAACGACCGCAGGTATGACACGGGAACGAAAAAGAGGAGTTCTGTAGTCCAGATAACAGAAGAAGCACTACACCGGATATTTGATGATACACCCGCGATAGATGCAAAACACGCTGGTATCTATCACCTGATCTGCTGGTCGAATAAGGACGGTTTAAGACCGCCGGGTAGTGCCGAGGCGATTTTGATATTAAATGTAGCAGAGTTTCCACCCGAAGGAGAAGCGAGTGATGCGAGGCTTATCGTGAAGGCATATGGGTTGGGTTGGAAAAGATTTATTGTTTATAACGCCCAGGGGCAGCGGTTTTGTGGCTCCGGATTGGGCAATCACACAACAGGTGTTAGGATTGACGTCTATGATAGTTCCGGTGATTATCTCGGCTCGTCTATGGATGGTGCAGAGCTTTACATACACGGAAACGGACAGGACCAGCTCGGGCAGATATTGAAGAGTGGCAAGCTCGTTGTGTTTGGTGATGTCGGGCAGACGTTCATGTATGGAGCAAAAGGCGGAGAAGCATACGTGCTGGGGAATGCTGCTGGCAGGCCGCTAATAAACGCAGTGGGAAAACCTCGCGTGGTGATAAATGGGACATGCCTTGATTACTTAGCGGAATCGTTCATGGCTGGTGACCCGGTAAATGGTGGCGGGTTTGTAGTGGTAAACGGGCTTGAGCACGATGGAAACGGTAATTTTATAGAGCAAGATACACCGTATCCCGGTTCAAATTTGTTTTCACTTGCATCGGGTGGTGCGATTTATATACGTGATCCGCATCACAAGCTGGTGGAGGAGCAATTAAATGGTGGTGAATTCTCGATCCTCACAGCGGAAGATTGGGCGATCATATCACCTTATTTAGAAGAGAACGAGCGGCTATTTGGTATATCTATCGAAGAGGAGCTTCTGGTCGTGAATGGAGATAATAAGAAGTCGCCACAGGAGGTGTACAGAAAGGTTAGACCTATGAAGGCCCCGGTTCTTGTGGAGTGTGGAGAGGGAGAGGATTAAAATTCTTGAACCACAGATATCTAAAAGCGGAAATAACAAGCAATCCCATTTTCTGATGATGTGATGTTTTTATGATGTTGCAAGATTATTAAATAGAAGAAAGTGCCAAAAGCAGAAGACGTCAAAAAAGTACTGGTAATAGGTTCGGGTCCGATACAGATAGGGCAAGCAGCCGAGTTCGATTTCTCGGGTTCGCAAGCTTGCCGGGCGTTAAGAGAAGAAGGCGTGGAAGTAGTGCTTGTAAATTCCAATCCCGCAACGATAATGACCGATTTTGAGATGGCCGATGTCATATACATAGAGCCGCTGCTGGCGGATGTGGTAGCGAAGGTAGTAGAGAAGGAGCGGCCGGATGGCATTTTAGCGGGTTTGGGTGGCCAAACTGCATTGAACCTGACGGCCGAATTAGCAGAACTCGGTGTATTATCTAAATACGGCGTAAAAGTTCTCGGTACGCCTTTAGAAGCCATCTATGACGCTGAAGATCGAGAACGGTTCAAACAAACGATGGAACGTATAAATGAGCCGATACCGCGAGGCTTTACGGTTACTTCCGTGGCAGAAGCCGAAGAAGTTGCAACTGAACTTGGTCTACCGGTTATAATCAGACCTTCTTACACTCTGGGCGGCACCGGAGGAGGAATAGCGAGGACGCTGGATGAACTTAGAGGGATAGTATCTTATGGGCTACAAATTTCGCGTATTCATCAGGTTTTAGTAGAAGAGAGCGTACTTGGCTGGAAGGAGATAGAGTATGAGGTGATGCGTGATGCAAAAGACACGTGCATTACGATCTGCAACATGGAGAACCTCGATGCAATGGGCGTTCATACAGGCGAATCAATTGTGGTCACGCCTACACAGACATTAACAGATGATGAGCATCAGATGTTGAGGTCAGCATCGCTAAGAATAATACGTGCGTTACGTGTAGAAGGCGGCTGCAATGTCCAGTTAGCATTAAAAGACGGTTCTTACAGGGTAATAGAAGTAAATCCTCGCGTGTCCAGGTCGTCTGCGCTCGCATCAAAGGCTACAGGGTATCCAATTGCACGGGTAGCGGCGAAGATCGCGATTGGGCTCCATCTGGACGAGATAAGGAATGACGTGACGGAAGAGACACCTGCTTCCTTTGAGCCCGCAATAGATTACGTAGTGGTAAAGATACCGCGATGGCCTTTTGATAAGTTCTCGAGTGCTGATAGAACGTTAACGACCTCAATGAAGAGCACAGGAGAGGTAATGGCGATAGGGCGGACTTTTGAAGAGGCGTTACAAAAAGCGCTTCGGTCCTTAGACATAGACAAGGACTTTGGCGCTGGCTATGAGCTCTGGTCAGAAACGGAGCTGAAACGGCTTTTAGAAATACCAACGGACGATCGTATTTTCGCGATTTACGAGGCTTTGAAACGAGGTATTAATAGCATAAAAGCGATAGCTAGACTGAGCTGCATAGACCCGTTCTTCATAAATAAGATAGCGAAGATAGTGCAGATGGAGACGAAATTGAAGGCGAACCTACGCGAGAATATGAGAAAAGCGAAGCGAATGGGGTTCACCGATGAGCGGATTGCATCGCTAACCGGGCGAAGCAATGAAGAGATAAGCGACCTCAGAAGAGAAGAAGGTCTTTTGCCTACCTATAAAATGGTGGACACATGCGCAGCCGAATTCGAGGCGAAAACACCTTATTTCTATTCCTCTTATGAGCAAGAATGTGAATTAAAGCCTTCGAGACGGAAGAAGGTGTTGATTATTGGTGCCGGTCCTATCAGAATAGGGCAGGGAATCGAGTTCGATTATTGCACTGTGCATGCGGTCAAAGCGCTGAAGGAAGAAGGAATAGAAGCGCATATAATAAATAACAACCCTGAGACAGTATCCACGGACTACGATATATCAGACAAACTCTTCTTCGAGCCTTTGACGTTTGAAGACGTGATGAACGTGATAGAGAAGGAGAACTACGCGGGAGTGATGGTTCAGTTTGGCGGTCAGACTTCGGTCAACTTAGCGGTTCCACTGAAGAAAGAACTGGAACGGTTGGGGGCAAAGACGATAATCATGGGTACAGACCCAGAGAACATGGATATTGCAGAAGATAGGGAGCGATTCAGCAAGTTCCTGCTACGGCTGCAAATACCACAGGCGGATAGCGGATATGCGACCTCACTGGAAGGTGCGAAGGAAGTAGTATCGAGGATAGGATTTCCGGTGCTTGTTCGCCCATCCTACGTGTTGGGCGGACGAGCAATGGAGATAGTGTATGACGAAGACGAGCTGATTAGATACATGCGTGAGGCGGTGCGAGTATCAAAGGAGAAGCCAGTACTAATAGATAAATTCCTGGAAAAAGCTACTGAGGTAGACGTAGATGCAGTGTGTGATGGCGAAGAGGTTCTGATTGGTGCGATAATGGAGCACATAGAGGAAGCGGGCGTTCATTCCGGCGATTCCGCATGTGTTATTCCACCGCAATCATTGTCTATGGGGGTTATAGAAACGGTAAGGGACTACACGCGGCGGATAGCGCTCGGATTGCAGATACACGGGCTGCTTAACCTTCAGATGGCGGTTAAAGATGATGTGGTTTACGTGCTGGAAGTGAATCCGAGGTCAAGTAGGACAATCCCGTTCGTTGCGAAGGCAACCGGAGTACCACTTGCAAAGTTCGCGGCTAAGGTGATGTTGGGGCATAAACTAAAGGATCTGGAGGTTAATGAAGTAGAACTAGGGCATGTAGCAGTGAAGGAGGTAGTATTGCCGTTTTTGAAGTTTACGGGTGTGGACACTATTTTAGGACCTGAGATGAAGAGCACGGGCGAGGTGATGGGGATAGATGACGAGTTCGATAAAGCGTTTTTCAAGTCGGAACTCGCGGCTTATAATCCGTTGCCGCTGGATACGGGCAGCACGGTCTTCATTTCGGTATGTAAAGAGGACAGAGCGGTGATAGAGGATGTTGCACAGAACTTAAAAAAAGCGGGGCTTTCTATTGTCGGCACAAAAGGCACTGTGGAGTATCTAAAGCAGTGCGGGATTGACGCAAAGAAACTAAAGAAGTTGCAAGACGGGTCTCCAAATGTGATAGAGATGATGCACTCGCAAGAGATAAAGCTGGTGATAAATACGCCTACTGATAAACAGTCCTATAAGGATGGATCCCAGATACGGAGGGCTTGTATTGAGCTCGGTGTTCCGTATATAACAACGATGCAGGCGGCGAAGGCGGCGGCATCTGCTATATTGGGGATGCAAGGTAGCGAAATGGAAGTGAAATCAATAAATGAGTATTTTACAAAATGAAAGCAATACTCGCACTTGAAGATGGAACAGTAGTAGAAGGAGAAGGTTGGGGCGCGGAAGGAACCGCATTAGGCGAACTCGTATTTGCAACCCCGTTTACGGGTTACGAAGAAGCTCTGACCGACCCTTCGTATAAGGGCCAGATATTAATGCCCACATATCCACTCATCGGGAATTATGGCGTGAGCGGTGCTAAATTCCAATCCGAGGGGATAAAAGTAGAAGGCTTTGTGGTAAGAGAGAAATGCGATTCCCCTTCACATTATAAAAGTACTCGGAGCATAGAACAGTTCTTGATAGAAGAAGGAGTGCCCGGGATATGCGAACTGGATACGAGGATGCTGACGATAAAGACGAGACAATACGGCACGATGAAAGCATGTTTGAATGTGGTAGAAGATTACAGCGAAGAAGAAAAAGCGAATGCATTAGAACTTGCAATGGCTCAACCCGATATATCAGAGCTTGATTTGATCGAGCAGGTTACGTGCAAGAAGCCTTACAGGCTAAAAGGGAATGGTAAAAGGATAGCGGTAATTGATCTGGGTGTGAAGAGGAACATACTGAAGAACTTATCAAAAAGGGATTTGGACATTTTCGTGTTCCCGGCAAACACCGGTGAATCGGAGATACTGGATGTGGAACCTGATGCGTTGCTGCTTTCTAACGGGCCCGGCGACCCGAAACGTGGAAGAAACGCAATGGACGTGGTAAAAAATTCCGCAGGTAAGATACCTATTTATGGTATTTGCCTCGGCTTACAGATAATAGCGCTTGCGCTTGGTTGCGACACGTATAAGCTAAAATTCGGGCATCGGGGTGCGAACCAACCCGTGAAAGACCTCAAAAGCGGCCGTGTATACATAACAGCGCAGAATCATGGTTTTGCTGTTGATAACGATTCGGTGGACGGTATAGCGGAACTAACGCAGCTAAATGCGAATGACCACACGGTAGAAGGCTTTGAGAACGCATATCTGGGTATCAAATGCGTGCAGTATCACCCAGAAGCGAGTCCCGGCCCGTGGGATACGGAAAAGATCTTCTTTGACGATTTTTGTTGATTTGAGTACGCCACTTGTCTTGTTATTTTAGAATTTTTAAACGCTTTAAATCATTTACAGTCCATTTTGCTTGATCTTCAATCATAATTTTGAGGATTTTTGGACTAAAAGTCTGGCTTCCTTTGTGAAAAGAAACAGTTACTCTCCTCCCATCATGATGGCGGTAGATTCTATGACTTCCTGACCGGCGAACAAGAGAGAAGCCCTCCTTTGTTAAAGCCGCTATGAGTCTTCTTACAGTCAAACTTCTCAATTTAGAATAATCCACAGAAAGCATCTAAACAGTCACCGTAATTAAAGGCGCATCTGATATGATTATCCCTTTTTTCTTCATTTCCATCTCAAAAGAGGGTAGCTCCCTGCATTCCACCATATCTTCGAGAACCAAGCGAATTACCTCTTGTAAATTCTTCAGTGCTTCTTCTTTGGTCTCACCCCAGGTTGCACCCCCCCTATCTTTGAGTTCTGGAGAGTAAGCGACCCATTTATCATCATCCTGTTCAACCGCCACCTTAAAGATATAAGTCCTCATTTTACCTCACCTTTTCCATACAATAATAGTTAATGTGACCGCTTGAATAAAAATATCAGGGGGGTATCTTTTTCAAAGAAATATACTTGCGCTTTCTTTTTCAATAATGAGTGAAAATTCCAAAACGATATCAAGACCAAAAAAAATATTTCTTTGGTAAAGCTTTCTTTTTAAAAGAAAGGTTTATGATCGCAATAATAGACTATGGAATGGGAAATCTGTTCAGCATATATAACGGGTTGAAAAGAGTGTATGATCGCCCGATGGTGATTGGTGCCGATAATATTACGGATATGAGAGCGGCGGAAGGCGTTATTGTGCCCGGCGTGGGTGCCTTTGATGACTGCATACGGAACCTAGAACCGTTTTCTGAAGCGTTAATCGAAGTTGTAGAATCGGGCGTACCTGTACTTGGAATCTGCATTGGGATGCAGATTCTATTTGACGCGAGCGAAGAGGGCAATGAAAAAGGGTGGGGGTTGATACCCGGTGAAGTGCTTCGATTATCCGCGAATGTGCGCGTACCACATATGGGCTGGAACAATCTGCATATGCAAAGGGATTCAGAGCTGCTGGATGGGATTACGGATGATGATTATTTCTATTTTGTACATTCTTATTATTGCGTGCCGAGAGATGATGACGCTACGGTAGCAACGGTAGAATACGGCGTGCAATTAGCCGCGGTTGTGAATAAGGAGAACGTGTATGGCGTTCAGTTTCATCCGGAGAAGTCGTCAAAGAAAGGGTTGCGGGTTTTGAGTGATTTCGTGGGGGTGTGTAAATGTTGATATTCGAAATGCTTTTATATTCCGAAACTTAAGTGAACAATAAGCATATAGATAAGATAAAAGGTCCACTGTAAAATGAGGTGAAAATGATAAGCGGGATAGTTCGTCATGAGTCGTGGATAAACGAAGTAGAAGTCGGTTATTCGCCGTTGTCCAAAATTCTGGAGGAAAAGATTATATTGGAAAGGTCTTTTATAGGAATAAACAGAAAGGAGTGATGATTGAATGGGAATCCAAGAGGATATTTTTGAAAGATTCTTCAAAAAGTTGGAAGATGACGAAGATTTCCCAGACTCAATAGTGGAAGAACTCAAAAGACTCCTGGAAAATGGCGAAATTGCATCACAAGAGAAAATCCTTGAAATGGTAGAAACCGGGAGTGAAAATGACAGTAAAAATCAAAACGATTAATATTCATGCTTTTAGAGGCATCCCCGATTT
>JAUWVD010000151.1 GCA_030617585.1 Candidatus Methanophagales archaeon | reverse complement strand
AAAGCGACATCGCATTTCTTCTCCTTCTCTACCCCGTTTCTCTTCTTTACTAGATACAACTCTTGCATGTATCGTCCAATGGGTATAACCATTTCGCCATTGGTTTTCAACTGTTCAAGTAACGGAGGTGGCACATCCGGAGCAGCACAGGTCACATCTATTTTGTCGTAAGGCGCATGTTCCGGCAGTCCAAGAGACCCATCACCGATACTCACCGACACGTTCTTATATCCTGCACGTTTTAAGTTACTCATCGAAAAATCAACCAGCCACTCTATTCTTTCTATGCTATATACATGTCCCTCTTCGCCTATTAGCTCTGCAATGACTGCGGCATGGTATCCCGAGCCAGCGCCAACTTCAAGCACTTTATCGCCTTTTCTCAAGTCCAGATAATCGCACATCATCGCGACCATGTGCGGTGCACTTATTGTTTGACCTTCTCCGATAGGCAGCGGATAATCGTTGTATGCCTGGTCACTAAGATTAGGCGGTACAAAAAGGTGCCTCTTGACGCGCATCATTGCTTCTAATACCACTTCACTGACGCCCTGTCGCCTGAGATGTTCAACCATTCTTTTCCCCGCTTCCTCATATCCGCGTTCTGTCATGATTTATTCACTCTACTCGATATACCATTTCCTTTCTTCTGTTTCCGCTCGCCTTCTCCGCTCTAAAAAGGCGTAAACCGAGCTGTGTGGTGCGCCATTTATTAGCATCTCTATGGCATCATGTGCAGCTTTTATCCGGTGGTAATGTCCGATCACGCTTATAGTCTTCCCGTAGATAGTGATTGCAACGCCTGCGAGGTCCTCTATTGCCCTCCTTGTCCGTCCATTTTTGCCTATTAGACGCCCTTTTACCCGTTTTAACGTCTTTTGCGTGAGATGGGAGAGGGGAATAACCTCAAATAGGAGTAAAGGGTCATCAAGCAGAGAAATGGCAACCTCGGGTGAAAAGCCCCTACCAATTGCTTTTACCATTTCCGCAACTCGAAGTGCCTTCAAAGGGTCTCTGTCTTCTGCTCCTTCTATATATGCCTCGCCCTCATTACTATCTACTGTTATCTTGCACTCTGATCTCTTTTCTATATCCCATTTTACAACGCCCTTATGCCCTATTAGCACACCTATTCTATCTTGTGGGATCTTAACGGTTATCAACTCTGGTATCATCTTTTATAGCCCCTTAACTTCAGATCGTACTGATTGATTCTATATTACTATTGTATTTTAATTGTCTATAATATCTTGGAGGACCTTCGCTAACACTTCACTATCAGCCGCATGTTTTATTATAATATCTGTTTTGAGCACATCGACTTCTTTAGGGCTTTCATCACCCTCATCTATGACAAGCAGATCTAAAAAATCCGCGTAGCACTTGTATACGCCATAAGGCGAAACCTCAAACCCTTTTGCGTGCATGAATTTTCCCGCGGGGCCGCTTATCGGCGCAGTTCCCACAATAGGTGAAATCGCCACCACCCTTTTCCGTTTCAGTATCTCCCGTATCCCTTGCAGGCTCAAAATAGGCCCTATGCTTGTTATCGGGTTACTTGGACCTATTACCACTACATCTTCTGACATCAACGCAGTTATAACGTCTTCAGAAGGTTTCGCTTTCTCTATCCCCTCGAAATAAACGTCTGATACTTCTGGCTCGCCCATTTTCGATACCCAGAACTCCTGAAAATGTAATTCGCCCTCGGGCGTAATAATCTTCGTGCTTATGGCTGCGGCTTCATCGGTCATAGGCAATATCGTGGCCGTGATGCCAAAGTGTCTTACAAGCGAAGAAGTAGCGTCTGTCAGACTTTTCCCCTGCCTTAGCTGCTCGGATCTGATTATATGCGTTGCTCTATCTTTATCTCCGATTGTCATCGGCTCCTCGTAATTCAACCTTTTCAATGCGGTATGTGTGTGAAAGCTTTCATCCTTAATGCCCCACCATTTCTCTTCATCTATTAGACCGGCTAATGTGTAAATTACCGAATCTACATCCGGGCAGATCAAATTACCGGAGACCCAAACGTCTTCTGCAGTGTTCACTATTACTTTCAGCTCTTCTTCCCCAAATACTCGTTTCAGCCCCACTAACAGTTTTGGTGTTCCCGTGCCGCCTGAAAGGATTATCATCTTCTCTGGTTTATAGTGCGTTATTAAAAATAAAATAAAATAAAATTAATTATTGATACAGATTAACACAAACCTTTTTGCAAGCAAAAAGCTTTACCAAAAAATGCGGTGAAAATATTAATGCCGTTAAAAATAGCCCGCCCAACAAAAGAAAAAATCCGTGTAAATCTGTGTAAATCAGCGTCCTAAATTAAATTTATAGGTAGATGTTATACCCCATATACAATGAAATAGAGATAGAAAGTGGAGAAAAAAAAGCAGTGGGAAATTGTATCCGTATCAACACTCGTATTCGTATTTTTGATTTTCGCCTCTCTTAATTTAGGCTCTGTCGAGATGCCTTCTTCATACTGGCAGCCATCAAAAGCGGGAGTTGCAGACGTAGTCACATTTGATTTCGGCAGCGTTCAGCAAGTAAAAGAGCTTTATATCTTCGTAGGCGATGCAAACCGAACGAAATTAGATGTTTATGGCGATAACGATGAGTTTCTTTCATCTTATGATAATAACCCGGCAGAGCATGTGCACTTCTGCTCCTGGGAACGGATAAATTTGGGGCAGAGGAGTACCAGCAGCATCAAGTTCGTCTTTGGACCGGAATCGTGGGGTAAAATAGGCGAGATTATTGTGACCTCCACGGAAAACAAAAAAATAGCGCCCGTGCATGTGCGTGGCGAAGCTGCTATGAGATTAGTTGACGAGCAGAGCGCAATAGAACTCCCGATTACACAGCGGTATGGTGCGTACTTTGACGAGATGTATTTCGTGCGAACAGCGCAGGAGCATTTAAATCTTGAAGAGCCGTATGAATCAACACACCCACCACTTGGGAAGCTTATAATAGCCCTGGGCATTTTGTGCGGCGGAATGAATCCACTGGGCTGGCGTATTATAGGCGTTATTGCCGCGGCAGTGATGATCCCGATTTTGTTCCTTTTTGGTAAGCGGATGTTTAAAAGCTCAGTAGCGGGCTTTTTCGCTGCTTTCCTATTGACTTTCGAGTTTATGCATTTCTCATTGGCTCGATTGGCGACAGGCGAGATATATATCCTCTTCTTCACCTTATTGATCTTTTACTTTGCCTTCGATTATTTCTCTAAGCAAGAAGAAGAGGGGGATAAAAAAGGCGCTTCTCTTTTCATCTCTATTATCCTTGTTGGGCTTTGCTTCGCGGTGAAATGGACTGCCATTTTTAGTTTAATTGCAATTCTGACTCTTTTATTAATCAGTAATGTAAGAACTAGAAAGCCGATATTTAGCGATTATAAGATAGTTTTTGCTGGGCTCTGCGTTTTTGCAGCTATTTATATCGCAACTTACATCCCTTACATGTTCTCTGGTATGGGGCATGCGCTTTTAGATATTCACCGAGTGCCGTTATATCTGAACTACATCTCGGAATACCTAGCTGTGGGCAATGTGAGTATT
>JAUWVD010000047.1 GCA_030617585.1 Candidatus Methanophagales archaeon | reverse complement strand
CTCTCCCCTCTCTCCCCTCTCTCCTCTCCCCCCTCCTCCCTCTCCACCAGTATCACGCCCACCTCATCATAAGCTTCTCCCTTGATGGAGCCAGTTACGACATATTTGCCGGGTTGAAGCCCATTTGTATCAAAGCTTGCATCCCCACTGCCGCTCTTGACCATAACAGTTGTCTCATTAATTATATTTCCGTTAGACAATAGCGATACAAAAGCCTCCACACCATCTTCTATGTTCGTCTCCACTTTCACACTTATCGCATCCCCGATTTTCACTGTTTCGGGTACTGTCAAACGTACTTTGGGCATGGTAACAGAGAAATAAGCAAGTTCGTACAGGTCGTCGCTGCCTGCCGTGGTCACTGCGTCCATGAGGATTGCCACTCTCTGCTCCATAGTCTTGCATTCGCCTCCTATCACCCATTTACCGTCTCTTATTGCCTCTGTTACTCCATCTTCGCCCTCGTTAAGAGCAAATACTACATAATCTCCGCTATTTAGCTTGTCAATCGTTTCTGTCCATTTGCCTTCATCAACCGGAGTCCTCGTTGCTGGTACATCATTCCCAGGTACACCTGGGGGGTACATCACTTTCCCTTTGTAATTGAAGACGATGATATAAACGTGGTCTGTGCCCGTAGCTGTACCATTTATCACTAAGGGGTCACCTTTAGCTATGGATTTTGAAACAGTCATGCTAAATGTGGGTGTAAACAAGATTATAGATGCGGATGCGTCCACACCCTCTTCTCTCTGCCAGTCATCGCTGACCGGGTCACCAATGGGAACCTGATTTTTAGCAGAATCACTAAGTATGAAGACTTCAATTCCTCGGTACCCGTCGAGTTCGCCGCTCGTGTCCCAGTCCCATTTGAATTTATCATTGGTTATTGTTGCTTCGCCTTCAAAGACATTATCAATCACAAAAATAGCCGAATCGCCCGACTCGGAGGTCCCGTCTATATGTACAATGTCACCGACAATTGCATCTCCCGGCACTGTTATACTCGTACCACATTTCTTTATCGTTACATATCTGGTCTCCCACATGCCGTGAGCCTCAACTGTTACCTTGTACCTGCCGTAGTCTAGATCATCAGTGGGTATTTTCACCTTCTTCTTGCCTTCTTCGTCAAAAGTTAGTGATTCATTGTAAAATGTTCCGACTGTTACATCTACTTCTTCCTCGTAGAACGAACTCTCTATTACTATAACAATGTCCTTGCCTTTCAGCTCCGTTTCATCACACTCCACTTCCAGATAGATCTTCTCGACCGTTATAGCTACATCTTCCTTCACCTCTGTTGCATGGTCTTTCAGGATTATCTTATATTTACCCGCGTTCATGTCCAATTGCGATGTGTTAAAAACAAGCTTACCCTCGGCATCATGCACTATTCCACACACCGGTTCACCTTCTGCATCAGCAGGATCTGAGTCAAATTCCCTCCCTGTGTAATGCACGAGAACCTCGTATATGTCTTGGGACTTGTCATTCATTATCGAATAACCATCCTTGTCTTCGATGGTGAGCTCCATCACGCCCTCTTTCTTGTTGTTCGTTTTTAATGAGAGGTCGAAACTCTCTTTCTCTTGCACTTTATTTTTCTCGAGCTTCAAGCTAAAAGACTGTTTCTCCAGACTGAACCAGCAACCGATTTCTGGTCTTGCTTCTTCGAAAACTTTGAAGAAGTAGCCAGTTTTCATCCCACTTGAATCCCATGACTTGTTCGCCTTCACAGGGTAGTCCATGCAGCCGGACCTCTTATCTGCATCTCCCTCATAGGCGCCGGAGACGATGACATCTACGTAATCCCCTACCACATTCTTAAAACGAATCTCTTCACCCTCATACACTGAAATACTCCTTGTCTCGTCATTTGCCCTCTTTGGAAACGTCCCTTCGTATGTCAGCACGCCACCTACTCCGTCATAGGTTCGTTCAACAGCAGATGCAGATACTAAAGAAGTAGATGCAATAAGCACTATCGCCATTGCTACTGTAATGACCGCAGCAAAAGCGATGATGTTTTTCATCTGTATCCCCTCATTTCTAACCATCTTCATCTTAGGTGACATGATACATTTTCATTCATTTTTTTTTAGTTATCACTCTCTTAGTATTCGCATTTTGGAGATATTTATTACTTTTGGTTTTTTCTACTTTTACTTTTATTCTTATTCGGTAATGGAATAGGTTCAATAACGAGTGGAAAAGTACCTAATTAATCACAAGCAAGCACAAAATTTCATTTTGCATTATCTGCTTATTCTTCCTTCCGTTCCAGGATCGCTTTTATCTTCTTCAATCTCGTGAAATTCTCTCGTTCCATCTCTTCTAAACGCATCTGTATGTATTTCCGTGTCGTTTTCAATCTTGGTATCATCACATATTCGAGTGCATTAACCCTTCTTTTTGTCTTCTCCACCTCGCCCGCGAGATTCCTTACCGCCTCCTCCAGCTCGGCAAGCTTTATTATCTTCGACAATGCTTCTTCAAATCTTTTAGCACAACTGTCTACCGCAGATGACGAATCCATGAGTCCATATCCCCGCTCCGTAACTTCTCGCGATAAATCTTCCGGTAATTCTATTATTGGTACATTTACGCCCATTATACTCCTCATAGAGAAATCCATTGGAATTTCCTGCGCGGTCATCAAGGATAACTGCCTCACTTCTTCCACACCTAACCCCGCTTGAGCAATAATCAGATATTCAAAAGCCTCTTTTAACTTCTCCTCCGCTACCATCCTCGCATCCCGCACTTCACCCACGACATCTAAGAATTCGGCAATAAGCGCATCCCGCTTTTCACGAAGCAAATCATGCCCTTTCACTGCTAATTGCTCTCGCCTTCGCAACCGCAGCAATTCCATCCTCGTGGGGCTTACCCCTTCTATCATCTCAGGCATAATCTCCAAAAAGGTTCTTGAAAGAAAAAGGTTTTCGTTTTTGGCTCAGTCCGACTCTACAAACCAACACCTTTCTCCACGAGATAAATACCATCTTGAAAGACTCTGGGGTCATAAACTTTTATCTTTGTCTTCTGTTCTATGTTTGCCGCCGTCTGCCCAACTGCCTCCTTATTTATCCCTGAAATAATAATCTCTCTGCCCTTTATCTCCACTTTCACACCTTCTGCAATCTTTGATGTCCGCGGTTTCCTTTCACCGAGGAAATTTGAGATCGATACCGCATTGCCCTCTTTTGTTAGAGCTATTTGCATAGGGAAATGGGCATGCACCGCCTTCAACTTATAAGAAAAACCCTCTGTCACTCCTGTAATCATGTTTCTGATGTGGGCGGCATAAGTTCCTGCGATCGCTCTCACTTTCTTCCTTGACAGATCGCTTTTTATAATTACTACATTACCCGCCTGTGCTGATTGTATCTGGAGGCCCGGCTGCCATAACTCCCGCTCTAGCTCACCTTTTGGTCCTGTCACCTTCACAATCCTATCATTTACGCTAAGAGTCACTCCTTCTGGGATTGGAATACTAACGTATACACCCGCATCCTTCTCCATCGAACTTGTCATTTTTCGCTTCTCTCCATTTAATTAATCTTTCGGTTACCTTAAGTAGATAGGGTCCAGGAATAGATAAAGTATCTTACCCAAATATTTTTTTGATTTTAAAGAAGGAAGGTAAGATAAAAATAGATGGAAGTGGTAAATTAATTAAGTAGATACGTTGTATGGTGAAGATGATAAAGAAGCTAAAAGAGGTACAAGAAAAGCCGGATTTTTTCCGTAGATCGCTTGACTTAACGGTAGTTATGCCTCTGGCAGAAGGGATAATCACAGAGGTAAAGAGCCGAGGAGATGAAGCTTTGCGGGAATACACTGAGAGATTTGATTCTGTTAGACTAAAAGAGCTAGAAGTGGGGCAGGACGAGCTAGAAGCAGCAAAAGAGCGCGTAGATAGCGACATGCTGAGGTCTATCAAAGAAGCATACGCAGCGATAAGGAATTTCCATTACCGGCAGAAGCGGGTAGCATGGACAGAGGAGTTTAGTGAAGGCGTCTTCATTGGTGAGAAGTATGTGCCCCTTGAGGTAGTGGGTGCTTATGTTCCTGCATCTTACTTCAGTACTGCACTAATGTGCGTAATTCCCGCGACGATAGCGGGCGTGCGAGAGATTGTGGTCTGCACGCCGCCGATGGCAGATGGAAATGTAGACCCATGCACGTTAGTTGCTGCAGATATAGCCGGTGCCACGCGAATATACAAAGTAGGAGGTGCGCAGGCGATAGCAGCTCTCGCTTTTGGTACGGAAACGATACCGAAGGTGCAGAAGATAGTCGGACCAGGGAATGTATATGTAACGGCTGCGAAGATGATAGTTCGAGAAGAAGGAGTGGAAATAGATTTCCCAGCGGGGCCGTCTGAGATCTTGATAATCGGCGATGAAACAGCGAATCCCGCCTTTATCGCTTCTGATATGCTCGCGCAGGCAGAACATGGTGCTAAGTCAATATCGATTCTTCTTACTGATTCAGAGCGAATAGCTGCGGATGTGGAGCAAAAAATCATAGCCAAAATGGATGGACAGAACTGGATAATACTCGGAGATAGCATGAACGAGTGCATAGATTTTGCGAACGAATATGCGCCCGAACATCTTGAGATAATGGTAAGAGAGCCGATTGCAGTATTGAAACGAATAAGAAATGCAGGGTCTGTATTCATAGGTAATTACTCGCCGGTCGCTGCTGGCGATTATGCAACGGGAGCAAACCATGTACTTCCTACGGCGGGCTATGCGAAGTTGTTCTCTGGGCTTGACGTTGACCATTTTATGCATCGAATGACCTTGCAGTGGTTGGATAAGGAAGGTTTAGAGAAGATGAAGGACGTGGTAATGAAGTTGTGTGAAGCAGAGGGTATGGAGAAGCATGCACGATCAATAGAGGTGAGGTTCTCGACCGAGGAATAGTGAATAAGTAGTCTCGCAAAGCATCAAAATGATTGAAATGGACGTATGTGGATAGTGCTGTTGCGGAACTATATTTTTAAGGACAAAAGATCAAATTTTTGACGGTTTAATAACTTTGTTTTTTTTTATTTGGGAAGAAAGCGTAAAAATGCTGTCAAAAAGATTGAGCAGAATAGAAGAGTCAGCGACCATAAAGATGGGTCAGATAGCGAAGAAGTTGCAGGAAGAGGGTAAAGAAGTTCTGAGCTTCACACTGGGCGAGCCGGATTTCAAAACCCCGGAACATATATGCGAAGCGGCAAAGCACGCTTTAGACCTTGGATACACGCACTATACGAGCAGTGCAGGCATCGACGAGCTAAGAGAAAAGATAGCGAAGAAGACAACAGAAGAAAATAAGGTTGCTTGCGCAATGGAAAATGTAATAGTGACACCGGGCGCGAAACAGGCGATATACGAGTTGATGATGAGTGTCTTAGATTACGGTGACGAGGTAATTTTGCTCGACCCGGCATGGGTTACATTTGAAGCGGCAGTGAAACTAGCAGGTGGCAATCCCAAATGGGTGAAGAGGGTAGAAGAAGAAGTAAAATACGAATCGCTGGAGGCGGCATCATCAGAAAACACGAAACTGATAGTGATAAACAGTCCAAATAACCCTGCAGGATATGTACTTAGCGAGAACGAGTTAAAAGAAATAGCGGAATTCACAGTTGAGCATGACCTTCTCGTGCTTTCTGACGAGATATATGAGAAGATACTGTATGGACGGCGGCATATAAGCATTGCTTCTTTTGACAGTATGCAAGAAAGAACAGTTATCATAAATGGTTTATCGAAGACCTATGCAATGACTGGCTGGCGAATAGGGTATGCGGTCGCACCAACTGCGATACAGAAAGGAATGCTAAAGATACAGCAGCATTCAGTAAGCTGTGCATCGTCTATCGCGCAATATGCCGCTTTAGCTGCGTTTGAAGAGTCACAAGAATGCGTGAATGAGATGGTCTTGGAATTCGAAAGGAGAAGGGATGTTATTGTGAAGCGGCTAAACAACGTGGGGCTACGGTGCCTGGATCCGGAAGGCGCTTTTTATGCATTTGTAAACACGTCTAATTACGGGAACGGTGATGAATTCACTGAACGATTGTTAAAGGAGGCTTATGTTGTTGTTACGCCTGGTTCGGCATTTGGAGCCGCCGGTAAAGATTATATCAGGTTTTCATTTGCAGCTTCTATGGAGAACATATTAGCGGGTATGGACCGTATAGACGCAATGTGTACACTTCCGAGCAGCAGTAAGTACTCGCGATAGTCATTCAATTCATACAAGCACAATATCACGCATCTGTGAACGAATTTCTTCCTGGCTAGAAAAGCGCATCAATTCATGCCAGCGTTTTTGCAGTTCGCATAACCATAGAAAAGGGTCGTATTTCGGCACTGCCTCTGTTTTGGCGATTATAACATTATTTAATACTTCTTCACTACCGCCCTTATCTCCCAGGGCAAGATACTCGTCAGAAAGCAATTTAGATGAATTCTCTATCTTCGCTTCGAGATCGGGTTTCAGGAAACAGCCCGGATAAGGGTCGAAATCTTCCGGATATACCCTCGTCATTCCAGCTATCGCCTTCTGATGCTCTATCTTCGCACGTTCATAGATAAAACGATGTATATCTTCTCGCAACTGCGTCCAAGTTGGATATGCCTTGGACGGCGGCAGATGCTTGATAGATAGTTGATTATCAAGGAAGAAGTGAAAACCGAACATTTTCGCATTTATCAAGAAGTCTATGTCCTCGCCTCTCGTTACTTTGGGGTCAAATGGCACAACGGTAAAAAGGTCACGATGGATAACCATATTCCCGCCGAATACAAAAGGCGTCTCTTTTAACCTCGGGCCGGACCCAATGAGTTTACCAAATGCCTCGTTCATACGGTCATATTGGTCCCAATATTTCATCCATGGTCGAAATCTTTTTTTAACGTGGTAGTCGCCATCTGGCTGAAGGTAATATCCCGCAACTGCGTTGACCTTCTGGCCCTCTATATTCTTACCGATGAATTCCTTTGCCTTCTGCATGTATTCCGGGTCTTCAAATACCTCATCATCATCTATAAGCACTGCTACTTCCGAACCCAGGATATGAGGGATGAAGATGCACATGTTTCGAACGTTAGAATAGCCGCTGAGTTTTAGAAGGTCGTTATACTCCTTTTTACCTGTGCTGACTAACAGTTCATGTATTTGCTTAAGCTTGGACGGCCCAAATAGCAGTACCTCTGCAGAAGCGGATTCGATAATACTAGCAACTTTATTCTCTACTTGCTGTTCTATAGCAGCCGCATCGGCAACAGCAAGTATTACGAGTTTGAAATCTTTATCTGACAGTACATCTGTGCTCTCTATCGCCCTAAGTAATGTGCCTTCGCTATCTAAAGGTGTAGGATGGTCGTAGATAACGTCCCCTTTCTTCTCTCCTGACCAATACGATGGTATTACCATTGTGACTTTCATGGTTCTCTTTTTGTGCTTCTATCTATAGAGGCGGTCCCCCAATTCATTATCAACACAGACACTTAAAAATAACTATTGGATGCTAAATAGTCACAAGAAGTTCCCGACTTTAGATTGTACTATAACAAGTGTATATTTTCCATTTAAACGACAGCATTAATAGAATATATATGGGGTGGGATCTATGACATATATGGTGATATGGCAATGATCCAAAGGTTATCCCCTGAAATTGGGAAAATTGTTGAAAAGAGGCATGAGATGATATTAGCACATGAGAAGTTTGGAGTGAAAATAAAGGATATAATTGAGGAGTA